>DATLLF010000169.1:0-3556 GCA_035537955.1 Vicinamibacterales bacterium
ACCGCTCGCGCTGCTGCTCCTCGTCGTGCTGCTGGAGCTCGTCATCCCAGCCGGGCAGTCCGCGCCGCAGGGTGGTCCCGTCGTCGCCGGCGATGTCGCATGGATGCTCACCGCCGCGGGCCTCGTGCTGCTCATGACGCCGGGGCTGTCGTTCTTCTATGGAGGGATGGTCCAGAAGAAGAACGTTATTTCGACGATGCTCCAGAGCTTCATGGCGATGGTGGTGGTCACCATCGTGTGGATCGTCGTCGGGTTCAGCCTGGCCTTCGGCGACAGCATTCACGGCCTCATTGGCAATCCGGCGACCTACTTCATGTTCCGCAACGTGGGCACGTCGACGCACCCGGCGCTCGCGCCGACGATTCCGCTCGTGCTCTTCGCACTGTTTCATCTGAAGTTCGCGATCATCACTCCTGCACTCATCACGGGGTCGTTCGCCGAGCGCGTGCGGTTCTGGAGTTACGTCCTCTTCACGGCGCTCTTCAGCCTCGTGATCTACTGCCCGCTCGCGCACTGGACGTGGCACCCTGACGGGTTCCTGCGCAACTGGGGCGCGCTCGATTTCGCAGGAGGGACCGTCGTGCACACCTCCGCCGGCATGGCGGCACTTGCGGGCGCGATCGTCCTCGGCCGCCGCAAGCTGCATGAAGCCCGGGCGGAACACGTGCCGGCGAACATTCCGTTCGTCGTGCTCGGCACCGGCATGCTGTGGTTCGGATGGTTCGGCTTCAATGCCGGCTCGGCGCTCGCCGCATCCGAGCAGGCGGCGCTCGCATTTGCCACGACGAACACGGCGTCTGCCGCGGCTGCGCTCGGCTGGATCGCGTTCGACGTGCTGCGCGGGCGCAAGGCCTCGGCGCTCGGCGCGTGTATCGGAGCCGTCGTCGGGCTGGTGGCCATCACGCCTGCGGCCGGCTACGTCACCGTCGGGCAGAGCATCGTCATCGGCACGATTGCCAGCATCGCCTCCAACGCCGTCGTGCACTGGAAGACACGTTCGACGCTCGACGACACGCTCGATGTGTTTCCCTGTCACGGCGTCGGCGGCATGGTGGGGATGCTGCTCACCGGTGTGTTCGCAGCGAACGCGGGCCTCGTCCACGGCGATACGAAGCTGTTCCTCGTTCAGTGCGTGACGCTCCTGATCGCGGCGCCGTACGCCTTCGTCGGGTCGTGGCTGCTCTACAAGCTGACCGACGTCATCATCCCGCTGCGCGTCTCGGAGCGTCAGGAGCTGATGGGGCTCGATATTACGCAGCACGACGAGACGGTCAGTTCGCGAGGCGTTCGCGCGGCGACTGAATCGCTTCAGGGGGAGCTGTTTCCACGCGGGCAGCCGTAGCCACAGAGGAAACACTGCCACGCCACAGAGGAAACACCGCCACAGAACACCGCAGATCCACAGAAGAAACACCTTCCAACTAAGCCCCTGTGTTCCGTCTGTGTTTCTTCTGTGGCGTGTTTGCGGGCGTTGGTTTGGTCGAATATAATCGTTGTTTCGCAGCACGGCCGGGGCGACTGCCTTGTGCAGCCCCGTCCAGCCCTAACGCGCCCTTAGCTCAGTTGGATAGAGCGTCTGGCTACGAACCAGGAGGTCGCAAGTTCGAGTCTTGCAGGGCGCGCCAATGAATGCAACGGTTTACGGCCCGGTGATCATCGCCGGGCCGTAACTTTTTCAACGAGATTGCAGCGCCAGCCGATGCGTCCACGAGTCTCGCTTACCAGATCGCGGCCACCCTCGGGCGATCACTCAGTCCTGAGTGCGATGATCGGATCGATGCGGGCTGCGCGGATCGCCGGGAGCGCGGCCGCTGTCAGCCCGGACGAGAGCAGTAGTACCGTGACCGTGGCGTAAACCGACACGTCGCTCGGTTGCACCTGAAACAGCAAAGACGCGAAGACTGCAGACAGAGCGCGGCCGATAAGCGAGCCGACGACGAGGCCGACGAGAAGATAGGCAGTGGCGCGGGTAAGCACGCCGCGAGCAACGCGACCGCCGGTGGCACCCAGAGCGATTCGTACGGCGAGCTCGTGATGTTGCTGCGCGACGCTCGAGGCCATGACCGCATAGACGCCCGACGCACCGATCAGGAGCACAACGATCCCAAATGCGGTCATGATGCCTGCGTTTGCCCGGCGCCCCGCGGTAATGGCACGAAATGCGTCCTGCAGCGACCGAACCGTCGGCGGAGGCGTGCCGGCCGGCAGGACGCGAGCAAGAGAAGTCCGCAAAGCAGGAACGACGCTCGATGCCCGCCCGGACGTCCTGACGACGATCTGCGATGTCTCCCCCGCGTCCACGCGTCGCGGCAGGTACAACTGTGTTCCTGGTGCCTGTTCGGGGCCATGTGGACTGACGGTGCGCACGATGCCGATCACGGTCAAGGGCGGGCGCGACGCGGTGAGTGAGATACGAGCTCCGATGGGATCACGACCGTCCGCAAACAACACGCGTGCGGCAAGCTCGTCGATGATCGCGACGGAGCGTGGAAAGTCCGATTCGGCGAAGGTCCGGCCGCGCAGCATTTGAATGCCGGCAGTTTCGAAGTACGCCGGGCTTACCAAGTATGTCGTGGCTGTGACGGCCAGTGCATCGTCCGGACTCTCGGCGGCGCGGATGCGCATGCGCGTCTCCGTACCGCCGTAGGCCTCCTGAACCAGCGGTGGGACGCTGGAGAGCTCGGCTACGGAAATCACTCCCGGCGTGGTCTCCAGCGCCTCGATGACTTGCGCGGTGCGGCCCTGGACGTTTCCGAGCTCGAAGGTGGCGACATTTGAACGCGCGAACCCGAGATCGGTGCGAACGAGCCGGACAAAGCTGCCGACGAAGAGCGTTGAAACGACGAGCAGCGCCGAAACGAAAGAGACTTCCATGGTGACGAGTGTTGCGCGCCAGCGCGGTCGCATCGGCGCTGCGGTCATGGCGCCGTAACTGAGGAGCTCGCCGGGCCGTAAACGCGCCGCTTGCCATACGGGCACGATGGTGAAGATCACAGCCGAGACGATAGCCGCGATGAGTGTCACGAGGATGACGCGGAAGTCGACTGCAATATCTTCCACTCGTGGGATTCCCGCTGGCAGCGCGGCCTTCGTCGCGCCCAAGCCCCACCACGCGACGGCGATGGCCATCACGGCGGCCGTGACGGACAGCATCAGACCCTCCGCTGCAAGCGCCGCCGCCAGCTGTCCCGGCGATGCTCCGAGCGACGCGCGAACGGCCAGCTCGCGCCGGCGCCTGGATGTCTGGGCGAGCATCAGGTTGGCGACGCTGAAACACGCTACGAGCATGACGAGGCTCACCGCGCAGAGAACCAGCAGCATCCAGTCGCGGACGTGTTCGACCAACGAGTCGTGGAGCAGGACGAGTATAGGCCGGCGGTCTTCACGCCTTGGCCTTCCCTCTGCCGCCGCAACGGCCGCGTGAATCGCACTGATCTGCGACTGCGCGTCTGCCAATTTCACCCCACTGCGGACTCGGCCGATCACTTCCGCACCAGACTGCCCCTGTCGACTTCCTTCCAGGACGAGTGGGATCCACACCTGCGGCCGGCCTTTG
>DATLLF010000170.1:0-6996 GCA_035537955.1 Vicinamibacterales bacterium
CTTCAAGGGGAACTATCCCGACTCAGCCTCGATCGAAGCCTGTCATGCGCCCGGCGGGGATCTCAGTCAGCTGGCGTCGGTGAACTGGCTCGAGTTGCTGCCTCGCGCCAAACTGCAGGCGCATCACCGTCATTTTTTCACGCGCGAATTGCACGATGCAGGTGTCGTCTCGCACGTGCGCCTCAGCATTTACCCGGACGGCGGCGTCAGTCGGCTGCGCGTGCATGGAACGCTGGCAAAGGATTAACGTCGCCGCCGATAGCGAAGCGCGCGAGCTGCTCCGGCTCTGTTGTGGTGCGTCCGCATGGATCGAGCAGATGCTTGCCCTTCGTCCGTATGCCGACCGTGAGGAAGTGCTCAACGCCGCGCGCGACATCTGGTTCGCGCTTCCCCCCGATCAGTGGCGCGAGGCCTTCGCACACCATCCGCGGATCGGCGACCTCGACTCGCTGCGAAGGAAGTTCCCGTCGAGCGCGCCGCTTTCGGAACGTGAGCAAGCGGGCGTGGATGCTGCGCCACCGGCGGTCCTGCAGGCACTGCTCGACGGCAACCGCGTTTACGAAGCGCGATTCGGCCACATCTTCATCGTCTGCGCCACCGGCAAGACCGCGGAGGAAATGCTGGCGATGCTGAATGCGCGGCTGAAGAACGGTCAGGCTGTCGAGACTCGGATCGCGGCCGAAGAGCACGCGCGGATCTGCGAACTCAGGCTGCTCCAGGAATCCATCTAGAGAGCCTTTCTTGTCGGAGAAACGCGTCGCCGGCTCTTCAGACGCTTCACCCTTTGTAGGTTATCCGATAAATGACGCCCGCCTCGTCATCGGCGATCAGCATCGATCCATCCGGCATCACGAGGACGTCTGCCGGACGGCCCCACGCGTCGGCAATCGTCCTCGATCCGCGCGAGGATCGCGTGCCGCGCAGCCAGCCTTCCGCGAAAGGCGTATAGCTCACCGCTTTGTTTCCCTTCAACTTGACCAGCATGATCCGGTAGCCCTGCGGCTCGGAGCGGTTCCACGAGCCGTGTTCGGCAATGAAAATCTGATTCCGGTATTCCTCCGGAAACATGCGACCGGTGTAGAACTTCATCCCGATCGCCGCGACGTGCGCGCCGAGCTTCATCGCCGGCGGCTCGAACTCGCTGCACGGACGCTTCGCGCCGAACTCCGGGTCCGGCGTGTCGCCGGCGTGGCAGAACGGGAACCCGAAATGGAGGCCGGGCTTGTACGCGCGCAGCAGTTCGTCTGGCGGTACGTTGTCGCCCATCTCGTCGCGGCCGTTCTCGGCGAGCCACAACTCGTGCGTCTGCGGGTGCCAGTCGAAGCCGACGGTGTTGCGGATCCCGCGCGCAAAGATCTCCTGACCGGTGCCGTCGGCTTTCATGCGCGTGATCGTAGCGAACCGCTCGTCTTCCCCGGTGCGGTCGCAGATGTTGCACGGCGCGCCGACGGGCACGTAAAGCATTCCGTCGGGACCGAACGCGAGATATTTCCACCCGTGATGTGTTTCCTTCGGCAGCTTGTCGTTGACAATCACAGGCTGCGGCGGCGACTCCAGCTTCGATTCGATTCCGTCGTATCGAATGACACGCGAGATGTCTCCCACGTAGAGCGCCCCGTCGCGAAACGCGAGCCCGCTGGGCGATGCGAGACCAGTCGCGATCGTGTAGACCTGGTCCGCCTTCTTGTCTCCATCACGGTCGACGACGGCATACACGCGGTGCGCGGTGCGGCTGCCGACGAACAAGGTTCCCTTGTCGCCAAGTGCCATCTGGCGGGCGTTGGGGACCCCGTCCGCATAGAGCTGGATGACGAATCCAGGAGGCAGCTTGATCTGGTCAAGTGGCAGCTTTTGAATAGTTTGCGGCGATATTGCGACGGCAGCGAGAAGGACGGCGGCGGACAGCAATCGAAGCATCTTTTGATCCTATGACAGGTCGCGGTGCTAATTTTTTATCTCTGTGCTATTTTCATAGCACCTTTTGTCCGGATCATCCGTCTAAGGCACTGTCGGAGCGAAATACACGAATGAGCCCACAGCCGCACCTCGATCTCAGCCGCCGCGAGCGGCAGATCATCGACATTCTTTATTCGCAGGGCCGCGCGAGCGCTGCAGAGGTCCAGAGTGCCCTGCCAGACCCGCCGAGCTACTCGGCCGTCAGGGCGATGCTCCGGATCCTCGAAGAGAAGGGACACGTCAGGCACGAGCAGGACGGACCGCGTTATGTCTACCTTCCCACCATCGAGCGCGATAACGCGAAGAAGTCCGCGATGCGGCACATGCTGCAGACGTTCTTCGACGGGTCCGCGTCGCAGGCGATCTCGGCGTTGCTCGACGATCCGCGTGCGAAGTTCTCTGACGCCGAGCTGGACCGTCTCGCGGGGATGATCGACAGGGCACGGAAAGCGGGAGCATGACGATGGCGATTCTCGAGATCCTTCAGAGCTCGTTCAACTGGCTGCCGGTGATCGACATGGTCGTCAAGACGACGCTACTGCTCGCGTGTGCCGCCCTGCTGACGACAGGGTTGCGGCGGAGCAGTGCCGCATCACGCCATCTGATCTGGACGGCGGCGCTGATGGCGGCGCTCGCGCTGCCAGTGCTTTCGCTGACCCTGCCGCGCTGGAACGTGCCCGTCCTCACGCTGTCGGCACCGGACAGGTTCGCGGCGACTCCCGCGGCGTCGATGGATGCTGCGTCGTCGCGCATGGCTGAAACCATCCAGCCACGTCTCGGCGGGTCATCACGTCCGGTGGCCGCAGCGCCGTCGAGCACCCTGCGCAGGTTCTCGCTGCCACAGTTGTCGTGGCCGGCGCTGATCGCGTGTATCTGGGCAGCCGGCGCGCTGATGATCCTGGCGCGCCTCGCGGTCGGCATCGGCGTCGTCCACTGGATGTCGCGGCGGACGGAGATCGTCACCGATGCGCCGTGGCTGGCGCTCGCTCGCGAGATCGCGGCGCAGCTTGGCCTCACGCGTGTGACGTTCCGGCGCAGCCAGCAACCGGCGATGCCGATGGCGTGGGGTGTGTTCCGTCCGTCCGTGCTCATGCCGGCGGATGCCGACGCGTGGCCGCACGAGCGGCTCCGCATCGTCCTTCTGCACGAGCTCGCGCACGTGCGGCGCGCCGACTGCCTCACACACATCCTCGCGCAGACGGCGTGTGCGCTTTACTGGATGAATCCTCTGGCCTGGCTCGCGGCCCGCCGGCTGCGCACCGAGCGCGAGCGCGCGTGCGACGACCTCGTGCTCGCCTGCGGCACGCCGGGCCCCGACTATGCCGATCAACTGCTCGAGATCGCGCGGGCGACGGGCTCGGGCCGTTTCTCGCGAACCGCCGCGGCCGCAAGCCTCGCCATGGCGCATCGCTCACAACTGGAAGGAAGACTCATGTCGATACTCGATCCCTCGATTCCCAGACACAGCGTCAATCGCGTATGGGCCGCCGCGGCCACCACGCTGGCGCTGCTCACCATCGTGCCGCTCGCGTCTCTGCAGCCGTGGGTATACGCGGCGCCGGCAATGATCCCGGCGGAGACGCCGCAGCAACCCGCCGTCGTGCAGAAGGCAGAGACGAAGGTGAGCGTGCAGCAGAAGGTGAACGTGGAGAACGCGGTCGTCAATCAGGAGATCGTTCACGGCGCCGTGCAGGGAGCACTGCAAGGGATCTCGCAGGGAGCGATCCAGGGTATCGCACAGGGAGCGGTGCAGGGCATCACGCAGGGAATCACCCAGGGTGTGACGCAAGGCGTCACTCAGGGCGTCAGCCAGGGTGTTCTTCAGGGCGTCGCGCAGAGCGTCATCCAATCGGTTCCGGGAGCAATTTCCGGAGCGCTCGACAACGCGCTGAACGTCGACCAGTCTTCGAAGGCGGACCCGAAGGTCGTCGCCGCACTCACCGAAGCGCTGAAGGACAGCGACAAGGAAGTGCGTGAATCCGCGATGCACGCGCTCGTGCAGATGCGCGATCCCGGCATCTTCGATCCGCTCGTCCTGGCACTGAAGGATGCCTCGCCGGATGTTCGCGAGAGCGCGGCCTTCGGGCTCGGTCAGCTGCGTGACAAGCGTGCGGTGGCGCCACTCACCGCCGCACTCAAGGATTCAGCGGCAAACGTTCGTGAGCAGGTCGTGTTCGCACTCGGACAGCTCCGCGACCCGGCAGCGGTCGACGGTCTTGCCGCAGCGTTGAAAGACGAGAACGCCGACGTTCGCGAGCAGGCGGCCTTCGCCCTCGGACAGCTGCGCGACGAACGCGCGATCCAGCCGCTCCTCAGCGTGATCAAGGACCCGTCCGACAGCGTCCGTGAGCAGGCCGTCTTCGCGCTCGGGCAGCTGCGCGCGCGTGCCGCGGTCGACCCGCTGATCATCGCGACAAAAGACGCCAACGCCGAGGTGCGTGCGCAGGCGGTCTTCGCGCTCGGGCAGACGCGCGACCCGCGCGCCATCGACGCGCTCACTGCGGCGCTGAAAGACAGCAGCGTGGAAGTGCGGCAGCAGGCCGCGTTCGCCCTCGGGCAGATCTCCCGGTAATCCGGTCGTCTGGCAGCCCCGACGCCTGCTGTGTTCGGAGCTGCCGGAGTCGTAGCGTAGCCCTTCAGGGCTTGTCGTACGCCGGCACGCAACCAACGTTGCCCGACGTCGTTACGTTTGCAGATGCTACGTTTTTAGCAGGAGATGCGCATGTCTCCCGTCGCTGTGTTCTTCCGGACGTTGTCGCGAACGAGCGCACTGTTCCTCGGTGCGGTCTTCGTGTTCCTCCATCCGCCGCTGCAGTGGTCGTCGCCTCAGCCGATGGCGACGACGGAAATTACAGCGATGCGGCCGCAGCACACGATCCAGGAGCTGTCGTCGCAGCTCACGGCGTCGGACCCTGCCGTCCGCGCGCGCGCTGCCTGCGATCTTCGCGAGCGCGGCGACAACGCTGGCGCCGCGATCGACGCACTCATCGCGCTGTTGCCGGATGCGGCGCCGCTCGAGCGCTCGGTCTGCGGACAGAACTGGTGGCGGTGGAATCCGGAGAGCCGGACGACGCCGGGCGAGCAGGCAGCATCGGCACTCGTGTCGATCGGCAGCCGCGCATTCGATCCGCTCGTGCGCACGCTGCGGCATCAATCCTGGATCGCGCGGCGCAATGCGGCCTGGGCGCTCGGCGCGCTCGATGATGTTCGCGCCGTTCAGCCGCTGATCCCTCTGATGAAAGATCCGGAAGCACCGGTGCGTGAACAGACGGCGTGGGCGCTCGGCGCGCTCGACGATCGTGCCGCGGTGCCGGCGATCATCACGGGCCTCAAGGATTCGGATCCGCGCGTGCGGCGTCAGGCCGCGTGGGCCGCCGGCGCGATCGACGATCGC
Source organism: Vicinamibacterales bacterium (assembly GCA_035537955.1). Taxonomy (GTDB): domain Bacteria; phylum Acidobacteriota; class Vicinamibacteria; order Vicinamibacterales; family 2-12-FULL-66-21; genus JACDCA01. The sequence continues at coordinate 5,351 of DATLLF010000170.1, forward strand.
CGTGCCGTGGATCAACTCGTCGCCATTCTGCGAGACAACGATCGTGCCGTGCGCGAGCAGGCGGCATGGGCGCTCGGCTCGATCGGGGACGGCCGCGCGGTCGAGCCGCTGCTTCCGCTGCTCAAGGATCAGGAACCGGCCGTCCGCCGCCAGGCTGCGTGGGCCATCGGGGTGCTGAGCAAGTAAGGGAGGCCGCCGAGCGGCGCCCCGAGCGAGAGCGCGTGGGGGTGAGGCCCCCGCGCCGTGAACCTAGAGAGGACTGTTCCCATGATCAACGCCATCCTCAGCGACCTGCGTCATGGAGCGCGACTGCTTCTTCGCGCGCCCGGGTTCAGCGCAGTGGCCATCGCAACGCTCGCCATAGGCATCGGAGCCAACACGGCCATCTTCAGCGTGGTGAACACGCTCCTGATCCAGCGGCTGCCGTACGCGGACGCGGATCGGCTCGCCGTCGTCTGGGAACACAACCTTCCACGCGATCGCAAGAACAACGTCGTCTCGCCGGGTAACTATCTTCACTGGCGCGAGATGAACCGCGTCTTCGCAGACATCGCCGCCCTGGGGATGACGTTCAATGTCACCCTCACGGGACACGGTGAGCCGGTCGAGATCCCGTTTCAGTACGTCAGCGCGGCCTTCTTCCCGATCGTCGGAGTACAGCCGCAGAGCGGGCGCTGGTTCACCGACGACGAAGATCGTCCCGGCAGCCGTGTCGCGATCATCAGCGATCGGCTGTGGCGCACGCGACTGGCGTCGGATCCCGGGATCCTGAACGGCGCAATCACGCTTCAGAGCCAGAGCTACTCGGTGGTCGGCATCATGCCACCCGGATTTTCATTCCTCGACAAGACGGTCGACATCTGGCTGCCGGTTGGCTTCCCTGCCGAAGCGCGCACCCCTCGCGGCCGCTGGCTGATGACGGTGGCGCGATTGAAGCCCGGCGTGTCGTTCCCGCAGGCACAGCAAGACATGTCGCGGGTCGCCGGTGAGCTGACGCAGCTCTTTCCGGATTTCAACACCGGCTGGACGGCGCGTGTAGTGCCGGTGCGCGAACAGCTGACCGGCGACGTTCGCCCGGCGCTGTTCGTGATGCTCGGCGCGGTGGGCTTCGTGCTGCTGATCGCGTGCGCCAACGTTGCCAACCTTCTCCTCGCGCGTGCGACGTCGCGTCAGCGCGAGCTTGCGGTGCGGGCGGCGCTCGGCGCCGGACGAGGACGGTTGGTCCGGCAACTGCTCGCCGAGAGTGTGGTGCTCGCGACCGTCGGAGGGCTTGCCGGCCTCGTGCTCGCCTGGTGGGGGCTGCGCGTGCTGCGAGCGGTCGTCGCGCAACAGGTTCCCATTCAACGGCTCGAAGCTGTCGGCATCGACGGAGCCGTGCTCGCCTTCACGGTGGCGGCGTCGCTGTTGAGTGGCGTCGTGTTCGGCCTCGTGCCGGCGCTGACGGCAGCCGGACGGCGGCTGAACGACTCGCTCAAGGAAGGCGGGCGAACAGGAACCGGCGTCCGCGGCAAGCGTGCGCGATCCGCCTTCGTCGTCGTAGAGATCGCGCTCGCGCTCGTGCTCCTCGTCGGCGCCGGTCTGCTGGTGCGGTCGTTCGTCAGACTCATGGAGGTCGACGCCGGTTTCGAAACGGCGCGCACCGTCAC
>DATLLF010000171.1:0-4116 GCA_035537955.1 Vicinamibacterales bacterium
AGCATCGCGCACGGCAGCGAACCCAGGCCGCCGGCGTTCGACACGGCGATGACGAGGGCACTGTCCTGGACGCCGGCCATGGGCGCCTGAATGATCGGCAGCTCGATGCCAAGGAGGTCGTGGATTCGCGCCACGCTACACTAGTATGTCCACTCGGCCGGGCATTCGTCGCCGGCTAACGTCGAGGGCTTGCCCTGAGCGAGCGCAGCGAGTCGAAGGGAGAGATGTCCGAGTGGTTGAAGGAGCACGCTTGGAAAGCGAAGCGGGCCAGCGATGCCGAGCCACTTTGCAGCGCGTTAACGCATACGCGATCAACGACTTAACGTTCCAGGCGTATCACTCGGTGTGCGTCGCTAAACCTCGATGTTCTTCGAGGTTTTGACCCCGACGTATCACAGTCCTATCACAATCGTCCCTTCACTTAGGTAGACGGCTCGTAGCGGCTGCCCATCACGCCTCAGATCCCGCGGACCCACGCTTACTCACGCCCGGTTCTTGATCGACCACCGGCTCAGCCAACTGTGGCGTGCGGTTCCAGACCACGACCGCGTGGCCAGCGGCAAGCAGCCGTGCCGCCATGCGCTGCCCCATCGCGCCAAGCCCGAGGACCGCAACGCTGGGATGGTTGGTGTCGTTGCTCATCTACACGGGAGCGTACGCGCGCACGCGGTGCTCAGTCGTTATCAAATGCTAAGCGGAGCTCGCGTCAGCCGTGATGCTTTTCTACCTTACGAGGATGCGACCGTCTGACGCGGTCCCGCCCCCCCGCACTCCACCGTCAATCGACTCCATAGTCTCCGAGCCGGATCACGCCGCCGGAGACGCTGGGCTCGAACCAGCGCGTGCGAATCGCCGCGTAGTCGCGATGGGCGAAGAACGCGTCCCGCTGCTGCGCGGATGGAAAGCGAACCACGAACAGCCTGTTGAAGGCAAACGGTGTGGGTGTGCGGAGGATTTCGGCGACACGGACATCGAGGACGAATCGGCCGCCATGCGCGTCGAGCAACGGCATCATCTCGCTGCGGTACCTCGCGTACCCAGCCTCGTCGATCACCTGCACACCCATGAGTACTTCGTAAGGTCTCTCCATGAGATCCTCGACGGCTTACGCCCACTTGCCGGCGTGCGCCCCGCCATCGAGGTGCAGCACCTCACCGGAGACGAACGTCGCTGAGTCGAGATAGAACACGGCGTCGGCGATCTCCTGAGGCGTGCCGATGCGCCCCGCGGGGCTCAAGCCCCGAAGGAAGCCGTGGTTTTCCTTCGGGTGCATCGGCGTGTCGATGATCCCTGCGGCGACTGTGTTCACCCGAATACCGTGGGACGCATACTCGATGGCAAGCGAACGCGTCGCCGCCTCGATCCCCCCCTTGATGAGTATTGGCAGCGCGCTCGGCACTCCGGCGACAGGTTGGCTGGAGAGCGTCGTGCCGATGTTGACGATGTGCCCGGGATGTCCATTCTCCATCGCGCGGAGCGAGTGCTGCGTCATGTGAAAGAACCCGGCCAGGTTCGTCGCGAGGAGCTTCGCGTAGTCGTCGGCGGTGTACTCAGTGAACCGCTTGGCGATGAAGATCCCGGCGTTGTTGACGAGCAGATCGAGCTTGCCGAACTTCGAGAGCGCCGCCTCGACAGCGCGTGCAGCGGTTCGTTCCTCGGCCACGTCGCCGTCCACCGCGATGAACCGTGTCGGATCGGCAAGAGCCTTCTGCCTGGATGCCGTCCTCGACGCGGCGACGACGCTGTAGCCGCGACTCAGGAGGGTCTGTGCGATCTCGAGTCCGATGCCGCTCGATGCCCCGGTGATGAGGGCAACCTTGGTTTCCATATCGGTTCTCCTATGACTCCGGGCAGAGGCGCCCAGTTCGAACATATAGGTTGTGAGCCACGCGCTCGTTACACCGCTGGCATCACTTCCGTACGAAATGCCTTCGCGACGACCTGCCATCCATGCTCCGGGATCTTCAAGAACGCCAGGTGATCGACGAAGTACCTGGGATGGATCGAGCACTCGGCCGTGGCCGTCGCCAGTGCGTCATCCGTCACTTCGATCGAGACGATCCGATCCGTACGCGCAAGCCCGGACGCCTTCGGCGCCGGTCGTCCGGCGACGGCGGCGAGCCAGGCGTCGCGGGTCACCTGCTGCACGGCACCGTCGTTCAGCGAGTAAAGGCGGGCCGTCGAATGGAACGCGCGAGCAAGCTTTTCTGTATCCCCCTCGTAGAGTCCGTCGAAATAGAGCTGAATCACGCCGGTGATGGCCCGCGTCTCACCCGGTCGGGTGTGATCGTGCGCTCGGTGGCGCCCCGCGCGCTCGAGGACGCTCGTCGTCTCGTCGACGAGCGCGGAGACGAGATCGGCTGCATCGATAGGGCGTGCGAGAGCCGCGGCCTGGCCTGCCCAGAGTGCAAGGTGCTCCGCGCGGCCCGCTCGCGCAGCAGCGCGCCGGAGCGGCAGCGTCAGGTCGGATTGCGCCGGATACGACACGATGTCGTCGGGGTGCTCTTCCAGCGCGAGCATGAGCGTATTCTCGACGCCTCGAGCGTGGCGCCCGGTGAACGCGCGTGTGATCCGCGTCGTTCGGGCGCGCGGCGTTCCGAGAACAGACTTGTGTGCCGAGGGAGCGCCCGATTCGCTCGTGGCGAGGAACGCCGTGCCAATCTGTACGCCCTCCGCTCCGAGGGCGAGGGCCGCTGCGATCCCCCGACCGTCGACGATACCGCCCGCAGCCACGATCGGCACATCGACGGCGTCCACGATCTGCGGGACCAGGGACATCGTTCCGACGAGCGACCGATCCACAGATGTCAGGAACGAGCCGCGATGCCCGCCGGCGTCGCTCCCCGAGGCAACGATGACGTCGACGCCGGCCGCTTGGAGCGCGACGGCCTCGTCGACGGTGGTGGCCGTGCCGATGCTCTTCGCGCCGCGGCGGCGGATCTCGTCGACGATGGCGCGCTCAGGCACGCCCATGACGAAGCTGAACACCGGCGGCGACGCGCGCAGGAGGGCCTCGATCTGTTGATGGAACGGCGGGCCCGTCGCTGGCAGCGAAGGAGTAGCGATGCCGTATTCCGTCAAGAACGGTCGAAGGCGCGCCACCGCTCGTTCGGCAGCCTGGGCCGGCACCTCTGCGTCATCTTGCCCGGCGATCGGCACCCACAGGTTCACCGCGAAAGGGTTGCGCGTGCGTTCGCGTATGTCAGCGACGACCTGCTCGATGTCCTCGGGCTCGAGGCCCACCGCGCCGAACCCCCCCAAGCCTCCTGCGTTCGAGACGGCGGCAGCGAGCGCGGCCGTCGAGTGTCTTCCACCGAACGGTCCCTGCAGGATCGGATAAGCGACCCCTATCGTCCGGGACACGCGTGTCGAGGCCCACATCACTCCGCCTCCGGGAGATCGTCGTCGTACACGAAGGAGCAGTTGCGCACATGCTCGCGCGCGCGGTGGAGGAGGACCCGGAGGTAGCCCTGAGAGATCCCGAGCGTCTCGGCGACCTGTTCGCGGGGCTGCTCGTCCAGGATGCTGAGGAGCACGACTTGGCGTTGGAGGCGCGCCATCCGAAGGATGCAACCGTGAACCCGCGCCAGCTCTTCAGCTCGCGCAATAATGGTTGCGCTGTCATCGGAACCGGAGGCGAGCGCCTCGACCTCGAAGGCCACATCCGTCCGGCGCCGCCGCGCGGCCTTGCGTCTAAAGTTCTGGACGTGGTGCCGCAGCAGCACCGTGAGCAGTTTGAGCGCGTCGTCGCCATCACGCGCTATCGATCGCGCCTCTGGCAACCGCAGGAAGGAGACGAAGCTCTCCTGAACTGCATCGAGAGAATCATCTGGGTCGAGGCCGCGCTTGCGAGCATAGGCGAGCAGCCTCTGGCGGTGCGCGTGGACGAGTTGTGCGACCCACCCGAGGAACCCGGGCGGCGTGTGGAGACCGCCGTCAGCTGCCTTCTCTTCGTGCGGTGCCTTGTCTTCCTGGAACGAACGTTCGGTCAGAGCTGCGGTCATCATGCTCCTATAGGTCGCGTGCGCGGCGAACGTTACGTGGCTCCGCGCGAAATATCGCCTCGTTGCGTCACGGGTGCCCGAACTGCGTCGGCCGCCATGACCGCAGTGGAAG
>DATLLF010000172.1:0-20892 GCA_035537955.1 Vicinamibacterales bacterium
CCCCAGTCTTCTGGACAGCGTCAGCCCGCCTACCGTGGACACCACGGTCGCTTGAATGCGGTCGCCAACGGCGACCTCGATGTCGCCGTCGGCGTCCTTCAGCTCGTCGACGTCGATCGTGGCTTCTCCCTTGCCGCCGACATCGACGAACGCCACCTCGGGGCCGATTGCGACGATCGTTCCCTCGATCGTCTGACCCTGTTCGATGCGCTTCGCCTTGAGCGACGCTTCGAACATCGCAGCGAAATCTTCCGTGTCGCTCATGGGGTGACTCCTCGTGGCGGGCAGAACTCAGATGGCGGACTCCTGATTATAGGAAATCCCGGGCGCGAACCTGATGGCTCGTCGCCAGCTGGATCACATCGTTCAGGGACAGCTGATAACCTTCCATCCATATGCGCTCCGCTTCATCTCCCAACTGAGCGCGCGCGCTGCCGATGTGGCGGTCGAGCAGCGCGCTCCAGAACCTGACGGAGACATTGGCGCCCACTCGACGCCAGTCGGCGGCGATGCCGCCCACGAGCAGGACCGCCACACGAGCCTCGCCGAGACCCGCAAGCGACATCGCGACGCCCTGCACCTCGAAACCGATTTCCACGTGATCGTCGAGGATGAGCGCGAGGCGGAGGCTCTCGCGGTACACCTTCAGGCTCTCGACGAAGTTGTGCTCGATCAGCGCGCAGTCAGCCATGTAGTGGAAGGCGAGGTGCTCGCTGCGCGTGTTCGGATGCATTTTGCAATATGCGAGGATCTCGGCGGCGCAGGATCGCGCCACATCGACACGGTCGAGCGCGACCGCAAGCTGCCCGACACCTACCATCGCGCGATGAATCCGGTGGATATCTCCCGTTGCGCGCTGCAGGCGCATGTACTCCTCGAACGTCGCGTACGCACGTTCGTCTTCGCCGGCCACGAAATCGGCCCAGCCGGCGCCTTCGAGCGCCATGGACACCTCGCGCTCGTCTCCCACCTGGCGCCAGACCTCGAGAGCTTCACGCCAGGCGTCTGCGGCACTGGCGCTGTTCCCCTGCCAGGCGAGCAGGCCCGCTACGCCTGAGAGGGCGCGCGCGCGGGCGCGGCGCGCGGGCGCGCTCGAGGTCGCGGCGAGCGCCGCAGCGAGGTGATCACGACCTTCGACGAGGAAGGAGCGACCCTGCCAGAACCATCCCAGCGCGCCGGAGAGCTCGAGGTGGCGTTCCGGATCGTTCTCCCTCAGCCAATCGAGCGCCGCACGAATGTTGTCGTGCTCCCCTTCGAGAATCGAGGACCAGCGATCCTCCTCCGTGAGACGAGCCGCGTACGCCTGCTCCGCAATTCGAACAAACTCGTCGGCGTGCCGCCGCCTCGCCTGTTCGGTCTCCGCTTCCGCACGCAGCCGATCGAGCGCGAACTGCCGCACGGTCTCCAGCAATGAATAGCGCGGTTCCGCATCGTCACGACGGCTGACGAGCACGAGCGATTTGTCTACGAGACGGGAGAGGTCATCGAGCAGCGCGAACTCGTCGACCCCGTCGCCGGCGATCCTGAACAATGAGTCGAACGTCCAACCGCCGGAGAAGACCGCCGGCAGCCGGAACGCCCGCTGTTCGGCTTGCGTCAGCTGATCGTGGCTCCACTCGATGGTCGCCTGCAGTGTCTGATGGCGAGCCATGGCGGTGCGCGAGCCACCCGTCAACAAGCGGAATCGATCGTCCAGTCGCTCGCGGATCTGCTGGATCGACAGTACCTTTACGCGCGCGGCGGCGAGCTCGATCGCGAGCGGGATGCCGTCCAGACGACGGCAGATCTCCGCAACCGCGGCTGCATTCGCCGGCGTGATCTCAAAGTCACGGACCACTCGTCGCGCCCGATCGACGAACAGCTTCACCGATTCGAACTCGCGAACGACGTCGGCATCCTGAGAGACCGACGCGGCAGGTGTGGAGAGCGACTCGAGCGGGAAGAGGCGTTCGCCGTCGATACCGAGCCCCTCGCGACTCGTCACGAGCAGCCGGACGTTGGTGCCTGCTGCGAGCAGGGCGTCCGCAATCACGCACACATCCGTGAGCAGGTGCTCGCAGTTGTCGAGAATCAGGAGGATCCTTCGGCCGCCGACGTGTTCGGCAACGGTCGACGAGAGATCCTCCCCTGCAACTTCACGGATCCGCAACGCGGCGGCGACAGCCTCGATGACCCGGCTTCCGTCGTTCACCGGTGCGAGGTCGACGAACCACACACCGTCGGGGAACGTCGGCAGGATCTGTTCGGCCAGCTTGAGCGCGAGCCGCGTCTTGCCGCAGCCGCCAATGCCAGTCAACGTCAGCACACGCGTGTCGCCGAAGATGCGAGCGCATTCCGCCAGCTCGTGGTCGCGCCCGATGAAATGCGTTCGCTGCGCGGGAAGGTTGTTCGCGGGCACGGCGTCCGCCGGCGGAGCGGGCGTCGGCGTCGCTCCAGCGATGGCTGCTGTCGCGAGCGCTTCCGCGAACTGCGCGGCCGTGGCGTAACGATCCTGCGGACGCTTCGCCAGCGCGCGCGACACCACGCGGACGACCGCGGCCGGAATGGAGGGCCTCAAGGCGTCCACCGTGCGAGGTTCCTCCATCAGGTGCATCCGCACGACCGAGTCCGCGGTCGTGCCCTCGAAGGGTGGCCGGCCGGTGAGCATCTCGAACAGCACGCAGCCGAGCGAGTAGATGTCTGATGCGGCGCCGACGCGCTCGCCGCATGCCTGCTCCGGACTCATGTATCTCGGCGTTCCGACGACACCGCCCGGAACGGTCATCACGAGCTGGGTACGATCGGTCTCGGCCATGCCAGTCGAATACGCAATCCCGAAATCCGCGACGAGCGCAATGCCATCGGCGATCAGGATGTTCTCGGGTTTGATGTCGCGATGAACGAGACCGTGGTGATGCGCGTGATTCAACGCGCTCGCTATCTCGCGCGCGAGCTGGATCGCTTCGCTCAACGGCAGCTGGCCATCGCGAGAGAGGCGCGTACGCAGCGACTCCCCTTCGATATAGGGCATCACGTAGAAGAGGTCGTCGCCGTTGGCGCCGGAGTCGAACAGCGGAACGATGTGCGGATGATTGAGGCGCGCGGCGATCTCGATCTCGCGAAGAAACCGCTCGTGCCCGATGGCTGCCGCCAGCGCCGGCTTCATCACCTTGATGGCGACGCGCCGGTTGTGCTTCAAATCGTCCGCGAGATAAACCGTCGCCATGCCGCCGCTGCCGATCTCGCGGATCGTACGGTATCGGTCGGATGCGTGCGGTTCCGGGAGCACGCGTAGATCTTACCTGCGCGTGGTCGACCGCGCGGCACCTGTCGCCTTTGTGTTCCCTGATCCGATTTCCATGTCGAACGTCACTGCAACCTGCAAGGAGAGATTCGACATGCGACTGAAAATGACCGCCCTGATCCTGACGCTGGCGATCGCGCCGAACGCCGCGCCTGTGGCACAGACAGGCCTGCCGGCGAATCTCGAAGTGCCAGCCGGCAACGTTCCCTTTCTGATCACGCGCGCCGAGGGCACACAGAATTACATCTGCAACCTGTCGGGCTCGTCGTTCGCCTGGACGTTCCTCGGTCCTCAGGCAACGCTGCTGAACGAGAACGATCAGCAGGTGGCGACGCACTTCCTGAGCCCCAACCCCGCTGAGGGCGGGACGCCGCGCGCGACGTGGCAGGACTCGGCCGATACGAGCGCCGTGTGGGCAGCCATGGTCGCGAACTCCACCGACCCCAACTTCGTCGCGCCGGGCGCGATCCCGTGGCTTCTGCTGCGGACCGTGGGAACGCAACTCGGGCCCGCGCTCGGCAATAAGCTCGCCGTGACTACGTATGTCCAGCGAGTGAACACGGAAGGCGGAGTCGCGCCCGGGGCCGGCTGCCGATCGGCCAAAGACGCTGGAAAGAAGGCCCTGGTGCCCTACTCCACCGACTACGTCTTCTACCGGGCGAACTAGTGTCCCGTGTTCGCGAAATCCAGGCGCAGTCCGGCGAGCTGGACGACGGGCGTATACTTTGCCGGCGGCCGCGGGCTTCTTCGCCGGATTTTCGTCTCCGCAGATCGTTGTCGGGTTCTTCGCCGCGATTCCGATCTAGTCAAGAGAAGGAGATCCGCCTCGCGGTCGATATGAAGTCCATGCCAGAAATACCAGGCGACCCCGTCGATGAGCGCGTCGTCGCCGACGCGCTGTTCACTACGCTGTATGCCGAGCTCCATCGCCTGGCTCGCCGCGAACTGAACCGTCGCGGTCCGCTTGGCGGCCTGGGCGCGACCACCCTGCTCCACGAGGCGTATCTCTCGATGTCGGGCACCGCGGGCACCGTGTTCGTGGACCGTGCACGCTTCATGGGGTATGCCGCGCGCGTGATGCGCGGACTCATCATCGACGACGTACGGCGGCGGACAGCGGAAAAGCGCGGCGGCCTCTTCCGGATTACGTCGCTCGACGGCGAAATCGGTCTCAACGTCTCCGGCCCGCAGGCGCTGGTCAGAATCGGCGACGCCCTCGACGAGCTGGCGCAAGTGGACGGCGATCTCTCCGAGATCGTCGACCTGAAGTTCTTCTGCGGCTTCTCATTTGCCGAGATCGCGGCGATGCGCGGTGTGTCGGAACGGACGATTCAACGCAACTGGGAGAAGGGCCGCTTGTACCTCCACCAGGCCCTTGCGAGCGCGCGTCCTGGCGCGACGAGCGTTCATGCCACCCATCAGCCCTGATCGCTGGCGCGTTCTCAGCCCGTATCTGGACGAAGCGCTCGATCTCGCAACAGATCAGCGCGGCGACTGGCTCGCGGCCATCTCGTCTCGCGATGCCGTGCTGGCGGCGGACCTCCGCGCGATGCTCTCGGAGCACGACGTCGTTCTGGAGCAGCGGTTCATGGATCGCGCAGTACTCGACCCGCAATCCGCACTGCCAACGTCGCTCGCCGGGCAGGTGCTTGGCGCCTACAGGCTCGTTTCGCTGATCGGCCAGGGAGGATCCGGCAGCGTCTGGCTCGCCGAGCGCTGCGATGGACGCTTCCAGGGCCGCGCCGCCGTCAAACTGCTGAACCCGTCGTTGATCGGTCGCGTGGGCGAGGAACGATTCCGGCGCGAAGGCACCATCCTCGCGCAACTGCGCCATCCGCGCATCGCCCATCTCATCGACGCGGGCATCTCTACGACCGGTCAGCCGTATCTCGTGCTCGAGCACGTGGACGGGCAGACCATCGATCGCTATTGCGACGAGGGTGCCCTTGGCATCGAGGCAAGGATCCGGCTCTTTCTCGATGTTCTCGACGCAGTCGCACACGCACACGCCAACCTCGTCGTCCATCGCGACATCAAACCCGGCAACGTTCTGGTGAGTACGGATGGCCAGGTGAAGCTGCTGGACTTCGGGATCGCGAGACTGGTCCAGGGTGACGCCACACGTGATGCAGCCGCCGAGAGCAGCGCGATCACGCGAGAGATCGGCAAGGGAATGACGCCTGAGTTCGCGGCGCCGGAGCAGGTGTCGGGTGGCCCGGTCACGACCGCCACGGATGTGTATTCGCTCGGCGTTCTGCTCTACGTCCTGCTGAGCGGCCAGCATCCGGCGGGCGACGCGACCGACGCCCCCGAAACGCTCCTGCGCGCGATTCTCCTCTCGGATCCGCCGCGGGTGTCCGACGCGGTCGCGCGGTCCAGCACCGGAAATGTCGAAGCGAACGGATCCGCGCGCTACGGATCGGCGGCGAAGCGTGTGCGCAGAATGCTTCGCGGCGATCTGGACGCGATCGTCGCGCGCGCATTGAAGAAGGATCCTGCACAGCGCTACTCATCGGTGACGGCCTTCGCCGACGACCTGCATCGGTTCCTCAGGCATGAGCCTGTCGTTGCGGCACCGGCCACCATCCGCCACCGAACCGCGAAGTTCGTTCGGCGCCACGCCCGCGGCGTAGTCGGCATTGCCGCGGTGGTCGTGTTGATCGTCGCCCTGACAGCGCTTTACACGCTGCGTGTGTCGACAGAACGCGATCGCGCGCAACGGGAGAAAGCCAAGGCGGTCAAGGTCGGCGAACTGTTGATGACGCTGCTCACGAGCGCGGATCCCTTTGCTCCGCGCAGCACGCCCGGCGAGCTCACGATGCGCCGGCTGCTCGACGATGGCGCCGAGCAGGTTCAGCGGGAGCTCTCCGGTGAACCCGAGCTGCAGGCCGAGATGTTGACCATGATGGGCCGCACGTATCGCCGGCTCGGCGTGTACGACAAGGCGCAGCGGCTGCTCGAGCAGGCGCTGGCAAGCGGACGGAAGGTGTACGGAGTCGGCGATGCACGCCTCGCTCAGACGCTTCAGGACCTCGGCGTCGTCCTCGGCGATCGCGGCGACTACAACGCTGCCGCAAAGTATCTCGAAGAGGCGCTCGTCATGCGCCGCCGCGTGCTCGGCCGCGACAACGCCGATGTGGCCATCACACTGTCGGAGCTGGGACGGGTTTACCAGGACCAGGGATTCAACGACCGGGCCGAGCCGCTGCACCGTGAGGCACTTCTGATTCGCCGCACGGCTCTCGGCGAGGAGCACAGGGAGACAGCCGTCAGCCAGAGCGACCTCGGGTCGGTGCTGCGGCTGAATGGGGACCTGGACGCGGCGGAAACTATTTTGCGCGAGTGTCTCGCCACGAATCTGAAAACGCGTGGAGAGGATCATCCCAACACGGCGACGACCATGGGGGACCTGGCGCTGATCGCGGCAACGCGCGGCCAGTACGGCTCCGCCGAATCGCAAATGCGATCTGCGCTCGCCATCCAGCGCAAGTCGCTCGGCGCGCGCCATCCTGCCATCGCCATGACGCTGAACAACCTCGCCCACGTTCTGGTGGCGCTCGGGCGGAACAGCGAGGCGGCGTCCGCTCTTCAGGAGGCGCTCGATATCGTGCAGCCCGTGCTGGGAAGCCAGCACCAGCTCGTCGCCATCTACACGATCAACCGCGCCGCCGTTCACCTGGCGCAGAACGAACCACTGGCGGCGGAGCCCCTCCTGCGTGAGGCGCTCCGGGTGCGATCACAGGCGCCCGCGATCGTGCCGAGCCGGCGCCGCACCTTCGTCGAGGACAGCTGGAGCATCGGCGCGACGAAGAGCTTGCTGGGCGCGGCGCTCATTGCGCTCGGGCGATACGACGAAGCCGAGGGCGTGCTGCTCGAAGCGCGCCGTGATCTCGAAGCATTGCCGACCGCGTCACCGCGAGAGATCGCCACCACCATCGATCGGCTCACCAATCTCTACGCCGTCTGGGGCAAGCCAGCGCGCGGCACCCAGACGACGACGTCCCGATAGCGGGAAACCAGAGGGAGCCGCAACCCGCAGCCCCTACAAGCCGCAAGCCGCCTCGTCGTCTTCCTCCATTCCTTTCCGATATCTCAAGTGAGGGTCGCACGGATCGGCCGTGCACCTGTCACAGGAGGCTTCTATGAGGTCGGTGAAAGGACTCGGAGGTAGGTCGGCGGTCTTCGTTCTCGCCATGTTCGCGATGACGAGCGTGTCGGAGCGCCCGTCGGCGCAGGGGCATTCGCATGCGGCCATGGAGCAGAAGGCGAACGCGCTCGTGGACGTCGTTCGTCAATCGACCGAGCGCTTCAAGGACGTCGCGGTTGCCGAGGCGGCGGGCTACGCGCTGCAGTTCGGGTGCGTCAGCGGCAATGATTCGGGCGCGATGGGCCTGCACTACGTGAACGGCCCGCTCGTGGCGGATGGCGAGCTGGATCCGAGAAAGCCGGAGATCATCCTCTACGAACCGGCGGAAAACGGCGGGCTGCGCCTTGTCGGCGCTGACTACCTCGTGCTCGCCGATGCGTGGAATGCGAAGCACTCCGCGCCGCCCGAGATGATGGGGCAGCTGTTTCACCTGTTCGAAGCGCCGAACCGGTTCGGCCTGCCGGCGTTCTACACACTGCACGTGTGGGCGTGGAAGCCGAGCCCGACCGGCACGTTCGTGAACTGGCACGCGAAGATCTCGTGCGACGGGTTCGGCAAGTAACCGGAGCCCGTCATGACCCCGAGATCGCCGCTCACGCAGCGGGCCCCACGCCGGTGGACGAGAATCGTGATCCTCGTCGCACTGGTGTCGGCGGCCGGATCGATTGCGATATCCCGCCGCTCGTCGGCCGCCGAACCACGCGGCCACGAGCGGAGGTTCAGCAATTCGACGGGGGTGAGTCGCACCGTCAGCACGGCGGGCGCCATCGACCGCCGCAATCCATTCTTCGAGGAGTTGGGGTCCAACGGCCGCACCTGCTTCACGTGCCACCGGCCGGCGCAGGGGTGGACGATCACGCCTCCGGAGCTGCAGGATCGCTTCGACGCGACGAACGGTCTCGACCCGGTGTTTCGCGCGAACGATGGGTCCAATTGCGAGGCGGCCGATCTGTCCACGATTGCGAGTCGGCGCGAAGCGTTCGCCCTGTTGCTGTCGCGCGGAGTGATACGTATTTCGATGGACGTGCCGGCGAACGCGGAGTTCGATGTCGTCGATGTCGACGATCCGTATGACTGCCAGGCGTCGCTCGCGTCGGTGTCGGTGTATCGCCGGCCGCTGCCGACGACGAACCTGGCGTTCCTCAGCGCCGTGATGTGGGACGGGCGCGAGACGGTGCCCGGGCAGGCGATTCGGGATGATCTCATCACCCAGACGCGCAATGCCGTCACCACTCACGCGCAGGGCACGGCGCCACCGCTGCCCACACTTCGCGCGATCGTCGACTTCGAGCTGGGGCTCTTTACCGCGCAGGAGATGGATCATGTCGGCGGGCTCCTCTCCATCGCGGGCGCTCGTGGCGGTGCCGAGACGTTGCCGAAACAGCCGTTCTGCATCGGCATCAACGATCCGCTGAACATGTTGCCTTCAGTCGCAGGTGCCTGCCTGAAGTCGTCGGGTGGGCTGGATCCCAAGGCGTTCACACTGTTCGGCGCATGGACGAACGCCCCGTCGCCGGAGCGGCAGGCGATCGCCCGCGGCGAAGCCATTTTCAACACACGGCAATTCGCAATTACCAGTGTCCCCGGCCTGAATGGAGGGGCGGGGGATCCCGTGGCCGGACCGCTCTCTACGGGCACCTGCACCCTCTGTCACGACACACCGAACGCGGGCAACCACTCGGTCGCGATGGCGTTGAACATCGGCATCGCCGACGCCTCGCGCCGCGCGCCTGAGATGCCGCTGTATACGCTGCGCAACAAGGCGACGGGAGAACTGCTCCTGACCACGGATCCCGGACGGGCGATGGTGACGGGAAAGTGGCGCGACATCGGCAAGTTCAAGGGACCAGTGCTTCGGGCGCTCGCCTCGCGTGCCCCCTACTTCCACGACGGTTCCGCCGCGACGCTCGCAGCCGTGATCGAGTTCTACGACACGCGCTTCGGCATCAAGTTCACGGAACAGGAAAAGGCCGACCTGCTCGCTTTTCTGCGCGCGCTGTAGCGTTCACTGCGGATCGCAGGTCCATTCAGATTCACCATTTCACGATCCAGCCTCCCGCCAGACCCCGACGTCGGCTGGCTCGCCGATCTTCCAGAGGCAACTCGGAGTACGCTTCAAGGATGCAGAGTTGTCGTTCCGAGTTCCCGTCGGCAGCGTCCTGTCTGACGACACCGTTATTCCTTCTCGTCTGCGCACTGGCTCTCGCTGGATGCAGCCGGCAATCTTCGCAGCCACAGAACGCTTCGCCTGACACATGGGCGGCGGTCGACGGACGTTCGATCTCGCGCGGCGATGTCGAGAAGGCGTTCCTCCGCACGCAGGATGCTGCGGCCACGCTGTCATCCGAAGAGGCGATGACCATCAAGCTGAGCATCCTCAACGAGATGATCCTGCAGGACATCCTCCTCGCCAAGGCGCGCGCCCTGAAGATGGACGTCCCGCAAAGCGACCTCGATGCCGCTTTCAACGAACGCAAGAAGAACATGACCGACGAGCAGTTCCAGCAGGAGCTGAAAAAACGGAGCCTCACCCCCGACGACATGCGTGAAGGCCTGCGGCGCGAGCTCCTCACGAAGAAGCTCCTCGACCAGGAGGTGGTCTCCAAGATCGCCGTCAGCGACCAGGAGATCACCGACTTCTTCAACAAGAATCGCGCGCAGTTCACGCTCGCGGAAGAGTCGTACCGCATCGCACAAATCGTTGTCACGCCCGATCGCGCACCGCAACCGACGAACCGCACCGGCAACGACGCGACGACGCCGCAGGAAGCGGCGTTCAAGGTGCGGATGATCCTGGAGCGCCTGAAGAGCGGCGCGGCATTCGCCGACGTTGCGATGGATTACTCCGAGGATCCCGAGAGCGCGCAGCGGGGCGGGGATCTTGGCATGGTCCCCGTGTCGGCGCTGAAGCAGGCCCCACCAGCATTACGCGACGCCGTCATCGGGCAGCAGCCGGGCACCGTCAGGGTCGCCACCGCGGGCGGCGTTCACACCGTCGTCGCGATCGTCGCGCACGAGCAGGCCGGTGAACGCAATCTGTCTACGCCAGGCGTGAAAGACGCGATCACGCAGACGCTGAAGACGCGCAAGGAGCAACTGCTGCGCACCGCGTACCTTTCAGCCGCGCGTGGCGATGCGGACGTAGTGAATTACGCCGCGCGCCGGGTGGTGGAGTCGAACGGGAAGCCGCAGTAACAGCGAGACGACAGGCATTCAACTACCAACTGCCATCGCCGCCAGGGCGCGTGCTGCTGATTCGGTGGCAGCGGAGTCAGCGGATAGGGCGGCCACGATGCCCGATCAGCGCGAAGAAGCGATCGCGATACGTTTCGGAAATAGGGATCGTGAGGTCGCCGATCGTGATCCGACCCTGTTCGACGGTGTCGATCTTGTCGAGCGCGACCATGTAGGATTTGTGAACCCTGCAGATCACGTCGGGAGCGATCTGGCGCTCGAACTCGCCAAACGTCTGCAGGGTCATGATCCGCTTGCTCGCTGTGTGGATCCGTCGGTAGTCGCGCTGACCTTCGATGGCGAGTATGTCTGCCAGGAAGATCCGTTCGAGCCGAAGCTCGGTCTTCACGAAGATGAAGTCGCGGGTACCGGCGCGGCCTGACCGCAACCGGTCCAGCACCCGATCGACCGCCTGCACGAAGCGCTCGAACGTAAACGGCTTCACCAGGTAGTCCGCCACGTCGAGCTCGTACGCCCGCGCCGCGTGCTCCTGATACGCCGTCGTCAGGATCACCTTGCTCTTCACTGCACGCGTCTCGAGCATCTCGAGACCGGACCACCCTCCCAGCTTGATATCCAGGAAGACGAGGTCGGTGTCGTTGGTCTGCAGAAACGCGAAGGCTTCGGGTGCGTTGTCGAACGTCGCAGCGAGTTCGAGGAGTGGCGAGCGACGCACGTATTCAACGAGCCGTTCCTGCGCGAGCGGCTCGTCTTCGACGATGATGCAGCGCAGGATCATGCCGGTTCGATCGCCAGGCGCACCGAGTAGACGGGAGCGGCCTCGAGCGCCGTGGCACAAGGCTTCAGCCCTGCTTCCAGCGAGTGGTGGCCCGGGTAGAGCATCTGCAGCCGCTGCCGCATCAACTCGTGACCCAGCCCTCCGTGCCCGTTCGATTGCCCGCTGCGCGGCCAGCAACGATTGCTGCATTCGAAGACGATGCGCCGGCCGTCGATGACGATCCGGCTGACGATCGCGCCGTCTCCCTTCAGCTCCTCGGTGTGCTTGAACGCGTTTTCGATGAACGGAATGAAGGTCATGGGCGCGATCGAGAGGCCGTTCGGATCTCCAACGACCTCGTGAGTCGCGTAACGGGCGCTCTTCGCCCGGATGCGCTCGAGCGCCATGTACTTCTCGATGTAAGTGAGCTCGTCGGCGAGCGCGATCGTGGGTCCTTTCGCCTCATACAACATGAATCGCAGGATCTCAGAGAGTTTGTTCAGGTAGTCCGACGCGGCACGGGGATCACGCAGAATGAGTACGTCGATGTTGTTCAGCGTGTTGAACAGAAAGTGCGGATCGAGCTTCGATCGCACCAGCGCCAGCTCCATCTCGTGCGTGCGGCGCGTCAACTCATCCTTCACCTGAAGATCGCCATACCAGTCGACGAATCCGCGAATCACCAGCGCAACGACGATGTGGACGGCAGCCATGATGGTGAGGGAGAGGCTCAGCGTTATCATCTCGGCGACATCCGAGAACACTGGCTGATTCGGTCCGAAAAGAAGTCGGGCGAGGATCAGACCGGCCGCGGATGCGGCGACGCTGGCCGCCAGGCCGCCGGTCAGCAGACGGACAAGACGACGCCGCGCGAGAAAACGCGAAAAGAGCGGCCGGTACCCGGCGTAGAACGCGACGATGTTGGGTGCGACCAGTAGAACGATGATTGGCCAGGCCAGGATCAGCCCCGCCACACGCCGTTCAGATCCATGTGACACGCGGAGCATCAGCAGGACGATGCTCACGAGCAGGAGGTAGAGCGCCCAATACCCAGCGTGGATCAGCGCCACGAGATCCCGTCTCATTTAGTGGCTATCCTCTGCTTCGTGTGACGTAGAGCGCATAGCCGGCAGCAGTGAATACGAGAAAGTACGCCGCCGCGATCGTTCCGGGATGCGCCGGCAGCACCATGGGCCGCTTGTACTCAACCATCAGGTAATCGATCGACGCGTAAGAGTACGGGATCGTGTAGTTGTACGTCCAACTCATCGCGCCGATCGAGAGAATCCACATTGCCATCCCGATCCCGAGGGGCGTGAGGAAAGTCCGAAGCCGCATCGCCAGTAGATACTGGAGTCCGACGATGGGCGACACGTCGATCAGGAACGCGAGATCCCTCTTCAGGAAGTCGGTCAGCGGGAACGAACGCACAGGCGGATCCACTGCGGCAAAGAGAACCGGGGGCAGGATGCCACACAAATAGATCGCGGCGGTGAAGCACCCGATCAGGAGCAGGACGAGCACAAAGACCACGGCGAGTTTGGCGAGGAAGATCGTCAGCAGCGGCTGCGGCGTGGCGTGGACCTGCTTCCACCCCTGATTGCGGTCTTCGATCTGGGTGATCAGGCTGACGATGAGCATGATTGCCATCGGCAGGATCATCAGCGCCATCGCTTCCCACGACTGCACCCATAGCGTCTTCCAGAACTCCGGCGCTTGATAGATCTTCGGCAGCGCGTCGATGCGCCTGAAGCGCGAGAGAAAGATGATTGCCGGGATGAAGCCGGCGCTGCCGACCACGAGCCACGACGTGAGGCTCCGCTTGCGCTTCAGCCACTCGCTCCAGACAACCAGGCCGAATCCCGTGATCATCACTGGTCTCCGATGAGTTCCAGGAAGATGTGCTCGAGGTCCTTGCGAACGGTGGTGATTTCGAACACGTCGATCCTGTGGGCGGCGAGCGCCGCGGTGAGACGACCGGCTTCGTCGCGCGCCAGGGGCCGGAGACGCACCTTTTTTCCGTCGCAGTCGCCGGTTATGCCCTGCTGCGCAGCGACCGCCAGCGTCTGCGGCGGGTTGCTGGTGTCGACCGTAGTAAAGGAGGCGACCTGCTGGCGCACGAGGAGTTCGTCCAGCGTGCCCTGAAACCTCATGGAGCCGCGATGAATGATCCCGATATGCGTGACGAGCTTCTCGATCTCCGAGAGCATGTGGCTCGAAACGAGGATCGTGATGCCCTGCTCGCGGTTGAGCATCTCGAAGAGGCGTCGCATCTCGAGGATCCCGTGCGGATCGAGGCTGTTGGTCGGCTCGTCGAGGATCAGCAGCGTCGGCTCGTGCAGCAGGGCGACCGCGATGCTCAGTCGCTGCTTCATCCCGAGCGAGAACTGGTCCACTCGTTTCGATCCGGTATCCGCCAGGCCGACGAGGTCGAGCACGTGCGGGATCCGGCACGCGGCGGATCGGAACATGCGCCGCCAGACCTCGAGGTTCTCGACGGCCGTCAGGTGTCCATAGACAGACGGAATTTCGATAGAGGACCCGGTTTGGCGAAGGATCTCCAGACGATGACGCTCGAGTGTTCGTCCAGAGATCTCGATCGTCCCCTGCTGCCGGCGCAGCAGTCCCAGCAGCAACCGCAGCGTCGTCGTCTTGCCTGCGCCGTTCGGGCCGAGAAAGCCGTAAATGCTGCGGGTTGGAACGCTGAGATCAACCTGGCGTAAGACCGTCTCCCTGGAATACCGGTGCGTGAGTCCTTCGGTGCGGACGGCGAGCATGTCTCTGTGTCACGTTACGAACGTGCGGGCACGTTCGGTGGAGCGAATCGTCGAGCGTCTGCATTTGTCCTGCAACACGGCGTCTTCAGTCGGCAAGCCGGCAACAGATCTCGGTGATTTGGCGGACGTGACGTGCGTCTGACACGATTGATGCGCAGCGATGCCGCACACGAGCGATCACTTCGACGGACGGCGGTTCCACAATCCCACGGGACCCGAACCGCAACCGTTCACCGCCGTGCCGCGGCTGATGATGGAGCGGGGCGCAGCGTGGCCGGCATTCATCGACGAGCCGCCGGTGACGCCGCCGGTGCGTCGCGATGAAGCGGCGTGTGTAACCCTCATCGGCCACTCCACATTCCTGATCCAGACCGCTGCCGCGAACATCCTGACGGATCCGATGTACTCGATGCGCGCCGGGCCGTCGAATCTGCTTGGTCCGCGCCGTGTACGCCGGCCGGCGGTGCCGATGGACGATCTGCCGCCGGTCTCCCTCGTGCTGCTCAGCCACAATCACTACGATCACTGCGATCTGCCGACGCTGCGCCTGCTCGCAAAACGGTTCGATCCGCTCGTGGTGACGCTCGTCGGTAACGCTCGTCTCGTGCGATCGGCCGGAATCCGACGCGTCGAGGAACTCGACTGGTGGCAGCCGTCGCGCGACGCGCCACTGCCGATCATCGCAACACCGGCGCACCATTTCTCTGCGCGCGGGCCTTTCGACCGGAATCGTGCGCTGTGGGGTGGATTTGTACTCGTGGCGGGCAACCGCCGCATCTACTTCGCCGGTGACACGGCGTACGCGAACTTCTTTCCCGGCATCCGGGAGCGCCTCGGGCCAATCGATCTCGCGCTTCTTCCGATCGGCGCTTATGAACCGCGCTGGTTCATGCGCGCGGTGCACATGAATCCCGAAGAGGCCGTGCAGGCGCATCTCGATCTTGCTTCAACCAGGAGCATCGGTATGCACTTCGGGACGTTTCAGTTGACGCTCGAGCCGATCGACGAACCGCTGCGTGCGCTCGCCGAGGCCCTGCGCGCGCGCGGCGTGTCAGGAGCAGAGTTCCGGACGATCGGGTTCGGCGAATCGGTGTGTGTTGCGTGATTCTACGGCACGGCGAGCGCCGGCGTACGGCGCGCCGCGAGTGCGCGCGACACATCGGCGGTGATGCTTGCGTCTACCGGCGCAAGCTCCCGCGTGAAGTCTCCCTCGCGCACGGCGAGAGGCACGCCGTCTCGATAGACGATCCGGTTACGGCCAGCGGTGCGGATGCGCTCTCCCGCGGTCACGATCCCGGTCAGGTTCAGGGGATCCGCCGCGCTGATCGTGACGAGTTCACCGTTGGCCTGAACGCGCCTGACCTCGCGCAGCCGTTCGATAGCGTGAGGCAGCGCGAATTGTTCGCCAGACATGCCGGTCACGAAACGTCCGCCCCGGATCTCGCCGCGTGCTTCGAGGCGGCGATACACGCGGGCGAGCTCGCGCCATGGCGCCGCGTTCGTCTCGCGCGTCAGCACCCTTCGGAAGACAACGCCGTAGCGCCGCAGCAGCGTCCATGCCTGGAGCTCGACGGCTTCTTCGCGCGTCGCTCCTGCGGCTGCATCGACCGCGGTCCAGCGTCCGGCGAAGCTGCTGCGCCGATCGTGGCGTGCCGGTCGTCCCTGCCCTGCCCACACGAGCGCGCGCAGTCCTGAGTAACCATCCGCAGTCACCAGTCCACAGGCCACCAGTGTTCCGATCGCCTGGCGAAGCTGGTGAGCATCGAGGCCGCACGCCGAGGCGAGATCCGCGAAGAAGGAAGCTCCGCGCGAGTGAAGGACGGAGAGAACGTCTCGAGCGGACTCGCTCAGGCGCGGTTCGTCACCATTCGCTCGCAGCGTTCGCCAGGCGGATGCGTGCTCGCGCAGGAAAAGCGCAATAGGAGTCGCGGGCACCAGGCTGGGCACGGCGCTCCCCTCACGAACGACTGGTGAGAGACGGGCCCACGCTGCTTCTCCGGAGAGGCAGATCATGTCGAGCATCCCCGGCTCGTAGCGATCGAGCCGTGCAGCGATCACGTGCCGCTCCCATGCGCCCGCCGCGAGCTCGTAGCCGTCGAGCGAGGCCACGACCTCGCGCAGCCCATCGAGGCCCGTCAGCCTGGACGATGACTCGACGTGCTGCCAGCGGAAGAGGAAGCGCATGAAGTCCGCCGGCGTGACCGGCTGGATCTCGGCGCGCAGCCTGTTCAGTGTGTAGCGATGAATGCGCGCGAGCAGCGCACGATCGCACCACTCCAGGTCCGTGGCGGCGACGGTAAAGCGTCCGCGGAGAACAACGCCGTCCGCTTCGAGCATCAGCAGGGCGGCGTCGATCTCTCCGGGCGCGATACCGAATGACGCTGCGAGCACGGCAGCGGTTACCGGGCCGGTGAGCGTCATCCGTCCGCGAAGGAGTTCCGCGATGGCCCCGCCGCCGGTCCACGTCTTTGCGAGCCGTGATTCAGGAGGCTGGAGTCCTGACGGGACGACTACGTCCGGATGAATGGCGCGCAGCTCCGGGAGGCGCTCGGCCGCGATGACGATTGCCATTTTGCGCAGCCCTTCAGGGCTGCCGGACCCTTCGGAGCTGTTGAATTCGACTCGACCGGCCCGTCGAGATGCTTCCAGCGTGACCAGCAGTTCCGGCTGCACGGCCGCCATGTCTTCCTGTGTCAGGAATCCCGCGGTCAGCAGCGCGTCGTGGAGTTCATCGGCGTCACGTGGCTGCGGACGTTGCTCCTCACGCACGCGTGCAATGGCGTCCGCATCGAGGGCGCCGAGATCCCCGGTGGACGCGACATCCTTGGAACGCCGCGTCTGCACCGCGTGGCTCCGCCGCTCCTCGAGCGGGGCATCGTCGAGGAACGCGTACGGCTTCGCGTTGAGGATCTCGCCGGCGAACACCGACGGCTCCGGCGTATCGCGCGCGACGAGCCGCAACTGTCCTCGATGGATTCGCTCGAGCACATTGAGCAGTCCGGGGAGGTCCATCGCCTCTTCCAGGCAATCGCGCACGGTCTGTGAGACGAGCGGATGATCGGGTATCTGCCGATCGCCGGGGATGTTCTCGAGGCACGCGGCCGCGTCGGGGAACACGGCTGCCATCAGATCATCCGCGAGCATCCGCTGAATGGGCGGGGGAACCTTTCGACTGCCCCGCGCGCGCGGAACCGCGAGCGAGATGGTCGTATTCCACCGCCACCGCGTCTTGAACACCGGCGCGTCGAGGAACGCCTGCACGAGGACGTCTTTCGTCGTCTCGGGATGCAGGTAGCGGAAGACGTCCGCGAGCGGGAAAGAGTGCTGCGGACCGAGCGACAGCATCAGCGCGTCTTCCGTCGCGGCTGCCTGCAGCTCGAAGTTGAACTGGCGGCAGAAGCGCTTGCGCAGCGCGAGACCCCAGGCTTTGTTGATGCGGCTGCCGAACGGCGCGTGCAGCACGAGCTGCATGCCGCCAGACTCGTCGAAGAAACGCTCGAGCACGAGCGTCTCCTGCGACGGGATCACGCCGAGCGCGCGGCGTCCTTCAGCGAGATACGACACCGCCTGCTCGGCGGCGTCTTTCTCCAGGCCTGCTTCTGCCCCCAGCCACTCGGCGGTTTTCGCGTCGTTCGCGGAGTCGTTAAGGCGACGATCGACCTCCGCGCGCAAGTCGCTCACCGCACGCGAGAGCTCGTCGCTGCGCGCCGGAGCCTCGCCAAGCCAGAACGGGATCGTCGGCGGCTGCCCCTTCGCATCGGCGACTCTCACGTCACCGCCCGCGACCTGCAGGATCAGCCACGACGCGTTGCCCAGCTGGAAGATGTCGCCTGCGTTGCTCTCGATGGCAAAGTCTTCGTTCAGCGTGCCGACGACCGTGCCGTCGGGGTCGAGAACGACGCGGTAGTCGGCGATTTCGGGGATGGCACCGCCGGAAGTCTGGGCGAGGAGGCGCGAGCCCCGGCGTCCGCGCACCGTGGCGTTGACCTCGTCGCGGTGCACCAGTGCCGCGCGACGTCCACGCCGGGTGGCGAAACCCTCAGCCGTCATCTGCAGAACGCTGTCGAACCTCGCTCGATCGAGGGCGCGATACGGCCACGCGCGTTTCACCAGCGCAAAGAGATCGCCTTCGGAATAATCGCAGCACGCGCACTCGGCGACGACCTGCTGTGCGAGCACGTCCAGCGGCGCGTCGTGCGTGACGATCGCGTCGAGCTGCCCGGAGCGGATCGAGCGCAGCAGCGCCGCGCATTCGATCAGGTCATCGGGCGACGCCGGGAACACCCGCCCTTTCGGCGTGCCGGCGAGCGTGTGCCCTGAGCGTCCGACCCGCTGCAGCAACGTTGCGATCCTGTGCGGTGAGCCGATCTGGCAGACCAGGTCCACGTGGCCGATGTCGATGCCGAGTTCGAGTGAGGCCGTGGCGACGAGCGCCTTCAACTGCCCGGACTTCAGGCGCGTTTCGGCGTCCAGCCGCTTTTCTTTCGACAGGCTGCCGTGGTGGGCAGTGACGGCGTCTTCTCCAAGCCGATCGCTGAGATGCCGCGCGAGGCGCTCCGCCATCTTCCGCGTGTTCACGAATACCAGCGTCGTCTTGTGCGCTCTGATCAGCGCCGCGAGCCGATCGTAGTACTCCTCCCAGACCTCACTGGACATCACCGTCTCGAATTCGGAGCGCGGGATCTCGACGCCGAGATCCATCTCGCGCTTGTGCCCGACGTTCACGATCGCGCAGCCTGCAGGATCACCCGCGGTGAGGTAGTTCGCGACTTCTTCGATCGGCGTCTGCGTCGCTGAGAGGCCGACGCGCTGCAGGTTTGGCTTGCCGAAGCCCGAAGAGCGCAGGCCTGACTCGCCGAAGCCCGACGGGCGAAGGCGGGAGACGGCCTCCAAGCGCTCGAGCGTCAGTGCGAGATGCGCGCCGCGGCGCGTGCCGATCACCGCGTGGATCTCGTCGACGATCACCGTGCGGACCGTGCGCAGCATCTGGCGGCTGCGCTCCGCGGTGAGAAGCAGATACAGCGACTCCGGCGTCGTTACCAGGATGTGCGGCGGCGTCCGCAACATCGCGGCACGCTCACTCTGAGTCGTATCGCCGGTGCGCACTGCCGTCCTGATTCCGGGCGGGCGCAGCCCGGCCTCTTCTGCCAGTCGCGCAATTCCCGCGCGCGGCTCTGCGAGGTTTTTGTGGATGTCGGCGCTGAGCGCCTTCAGCGGTGAGACGTAGACGACGCGGACTTCGTCTGGCAGTGGCGCTGTCTGGCTCTCCTCGAGCAGCGCGTTGATGGCGGTGAGGAACGCCGCGAGCGTTTTGCCCGATCCGGTGGGCGCGGCGACAAGCGTGTGCCGCCCTGCCGCGATCGCCTCCCACGCGCACAACTGCGCGGGCGTTGGGTCGCCGACTTCGGTGGTGAACCACTGCTGGACGATCGGGTGAAAAGCCGGGAAAGCCATGACGACCTGCGGATCGGCGGGACGGAGAAACCTCATTATAGGACGCCGCACGCAGCCGACGGTGACGCCTGCGACAGAAGTATTACAAGCGCGCCGTGTGCGGCCGGGCGGCGACAGCACAGAATGTGGAATGTCAATTCCGCGGCTGAGGTACGGACGAAAGCATCAGAGAGGGTTCAACGCCATCACGACCGTCGCGATGGTCGCCTTCCACGCCGGCGCGATCGCGGCCCTGTTCTTCATCGACACCGGTGCGATTGTCGCAGCGGCGATCCTCTATTGCATCGCCGGCATGATGGGCATCGGTATGGGCTATCACCGATTGCTGACCCATCGTGGCTACAAGACATATCGAGGCGTTGAATACTTCCTCACCTGGTGCGGCACGCTCGCGCTCGAGGGCGGCCCGATTTTCTGGGTCGCGACGCATCGAGTCCACCACCAGCACTCCGATAAAGAGGGAGATCCGCACACGCCGCGAGAGGGAACCTGGTGGGCGCACGCGGGATGGGTCCTCCGCGGCGAAGGGCTGCATCACGAAGCCACCGTGCTCGCACACTACGCGCCGGATCTCGCCCGCGATCCGGTCCACGTGGCTCTGTCAACCTGGCACTGGACATCGAACGTAATCGTCGGCCTCGCCCTCCTGGCCTTCGGCGGCATTCCCTACGTGCTGTGGGGCATCTTCTTCCGTACGACCGTGGGTCTTCACGCCACCTGGCTGGTGAATTCAGCCACGCACAAGTGGGGTTCCCGCCGATTCGACACGCGGGATGACTCGACGAACAACTGGTGGGTGGCGCTCCTGACCTTCGGCGAGGGGTGGCACAACAATCATCACGCCCACCCCACGAGCGCACGCCACGGCCTCGCGTGGTACGAGCTCGATCCCAACTGGATCGGTATTCGGACGCTGCAGGCGCTCGGCCTCGCCTGGGATATCAAGCTGCCGCGCGCCGGCGCTGCCGGCGCGGAAGGGGCGGATCGGCCCGTTGTGGGAACAGTGTCGATGACCGGGCGCTGAGTACGCCGAAGAGATCAGAACGGTGGGGTCAGCCGACGAACAAGCAGAAGCGGCAGATGTTCGCCGAGTCGTCGACGAAGTTCTACCTCAAGGACATCTGTTCACTTGTTCATGCGAAGTCAGCGGCACCATCAAAAGTACGCCCAGTCGCCGGCCCTGCGCGATCCGACTGCAGTATCTCGTGCCGCGCCGCATTGCACCGTTGAAGCGCTACATCGCGTCCGCCAGGTTCGACGATGCAGCTTCGACGACGGA
>DATLLF010000173.1:0-26195 GCA_035537955.1 Vicinamibacterales bacterium
TCCGCCCAGCGACAGGTGAATCCGTGGACGCGGCTGCCGCGCACGCCTGGCGTGTCTATCGCGGTCTTCGATGGGTTCCGGTGCTCACCGGCGGCACGGGCCTGTGGGGCGGCATTCTCGTGCTCGCCGCGCTCGCCTTCATCGTCCGCCTTCATAGACGGCGCAACAAGCAGTGGGAGGATGAGGAGAACGGCCCCGGCGAGGAGATCGCCACACTGTCCGATGATGCCGACGATCGTTGACCGCGGTTCGCGCGCGGCAAGCGTGGTGCCCGCAGTCACGCGTGCCTGGTGCTCCGTGGATCAGGACCGGTCGATCCGCTTCGGCATGTCGGGCGCGCGCTGACTCGCGCGGAACTCGATGATGCGGAACTGGGCGAGCCCGTGTTCGCAGAATGGATCCTCTTTGACGATCTCTTCGACCTGCGCGCGGGTCTTGCCGAGAGCGATGATGATCCCGCCGTCGCGCGGGATCTTCCGTCCGGAAACGAGAAAGTTGCCGGCTGCGTAGTACTTCTTCAGAAAGGCGACGTGCGCGGCCATGTGCGCGTCGATTTGTGCGAGATCGGCCGTGTAGTTCAGCTCGATCACGAACATCGGGGCTAAGCGGCCGTGCGGCGCGAGATCAGAAAACCCGGCAGCGCGCGCTGCGCGAGCGATGCCATCTCCGACGGCGACGTCGCCTCGAGGGGAATTGACGCGAATCGCTCCGCGATCACCGGCACGCCTGTCTGTCGAAGCATCACCGATGCGACGCCTACGGAGAGGGGCGCAGGCCGTTTCGGCAGCGCCGCGTCGCTCGCCGCCGCCCACGCGTCGATCTCGACCCAGGCGTCCTCGGCCAGCGTGCGTTGTTCCACGTGTTCGGATCCGTCGGCGATCACCGCCATGTAGCGATGCGCCGGAACGAGCAGCGCAACGCCGAGGAGTGCATTGGTGTCGACGTGACGAATATCGACGGCAAGTGCACGCATGTCTGCGGGGCTGGAGGGCATAATTGGCGCAGCGTAGCACAAAACAGGTGCTTCAGATCCGCACGCGTTCAGACGCCGAACTGACGCAGATGGTGATCGGTGTGTTTGTACGCCAGAACGCCGTACGCCCGGCACGACAGTCGGCCGAAGATCGGATGCGCGGGCCAGTCGCGGCGAGTGCGCTGGCTCAAGAAGCTGGCCATCGCACGATGGAGCCGCTCGATTTCGTCGCTCCACTCGCGCGGAACGCGGGCCGTCAGCTCGGGAGCCGTCGGCACGTTCTTCGGTATCGGGACCAGGTACACCAGCGCGTGTTTGAACGGCGCGTACTGCAGCGGTGTGCGCTTGCCGGCGGCGCTCAGCTCCCCTGCGTAGAGGGCGAACGCATCCGTCACGTGAACGATCATCTGGGGGCACGTCATGCGTCCCCACTGTGCGCGGCTCTCCGGCGTGAGCTGGTTTATCCGCGCGGTGAGCTCGTCGTGTGCGGCCGGATCCCACAAGGTTCTCATCACCGCCTCGGAGTGTGCCACGACTCGGCGAAACGACGAAGCCAATGCTGACCGTTCATCATCCCCGCATCGCTGCCCTCGTCGCCCTGGTGTGGTTCCTCGGTATCCGGGTCGTCTCCATGACTCCCCTGACCGGAGACGAGCCGCATTACCTGGTGCTCGCACAGAGCCTCCTCACGGATCAGGATCTCAAAGTCGGCAACAACTACAATCGCGGTGATTACCTGCCGTACTACTCCGGCGAGCTC
The DNA here is from genome assembly GCA_035537955.1 of Vicinamibacterales bacterium. GTDB lineage: Bacteria > Acidobacteriota > Vicinamibacteria > Vicinamibacterales > 2-12-FULL-66-21 > JACDCA01. Next base: position 1,734 of record DATLLF010000173.1, read on the forward strand.
GAGCCGCACATCGTCGGAGGTGACGATTCGAGGATTCGGCGTTATTCCATCCATGCGCCAGGGTTGGCGGCGATCATCGCCCCCGCGTTCGCCGTTGCAGGCAGCTGGGGCGTGATCACGCTGCTCGCCGTGATTGCCGCGGGCGCGACGTGGTTGGTCTGGATCGCCGGGTACGCGCTGACACGCAGTCTGCCCGCGGCGTGGTTCGGCTGGAGTGTCGTCACGCTGACGGCGCCAGTCGCGCTGCTCGCATCGATGATCTACCCGGACGTGGTCGCGGGCGGCATCATCGTTGCCGCGGTAACCGTGAGCAGCGGACGCGCGCCGCAGACCGTCGGTGGCTGGTTCGCTCTGGGACTCCTCATAGGTCTCCTGCCGTGGCTGCACTCGCGTTTCGCCATCCCTGCGGCCGCGATCACGATCGTCCTGACACTACGTTTCTGGAGGGGCGTGCACTGGCGCAACGCCGTCGCGCTGCTCACGCCGATCGTCATGATCACTGCCAGCTGGCTCACGCATTTCCGTCTGATCTATGGATCGTTCGATCCGCGATCAGCGTATGGAGGGCGTGCACCGATGGACGCGTCGAACGTGGTCAACGGCGTGACCGGACTCTTGGCAGATCAGGAGTTCGGGCTGCTGCCGAACGCGCCGGTGTACGTTGTGGTCGCCGCAGGTCTGCTCGGGCTCCTGTGGACGCGTCGGCGCCTCCTCGGCGAACTCGCGATCATCGTGATCCCCTATGTTTTGTCGGTGAGCGGCTTCGGAATGTGGTGGGCCGGCTACTGTCCGCCTGCGCGGCTTCTCGTGCCCGTGCTCTTCGCCTCCGGACCTGTGGCAGCGGTCGCCTGGTCGGAGTCACCGCGCATTGGTCGACGTGCCGCGATAGTGCTTTTATCGCTCAGTATCGCGATTTCTGTCCTCATGGTATTTCCCGGTCGCGGGAGCCTTGCGTACAACGACGCTGACGGATCGGCGCGCTGGATGGAATGGGTGAGTAAAGATGGCCGGTTATCGTCCGCGCTTCCCAGCTTCTTCAGAGGCTACCCGGCGGGAACGCCATCATCGGAAGTTCGACGGACCTTTCTCGTGACCGCGCTGATATGGAATGTCCCATTCACCCTTGGGGTGCTCATCCTCCTGCGAAGCCGCCGCCCGTCGACGTGATCCGCCAGCCTGCGAGTATCCTGTCAGGGCTCGTGCCGCCAGCCATCCTCGAAACACGCGATCTCACGAAGCACTACACGATGGGGGAGGTCGTCGTGCGTGCGCTCGATGGCGTGTCGATCAGCGTTCGTGAAGGGGAGTTCGTCGCGCTGGTCGGAACATCGGGATCCGGCAAGTCCACGCTGTTGAACCTGATCGCCGGGCTCGATCATGCCAGCGGAGGAACGCTGCGCATCTTCGAGCAGGACCTCGCGCACATGTCGCGCGACGAGCTGAGCGTGCACCGCCGGCGGAACGTCGGCATCATCTTTCAGTCCTTCAATCTGGTGTCGACGATGAGCGCGGCCGAGAATGTCGCACTCGCCATGATGTTCGCCGGCGTGAAGCGCAACGAACGCGATGAACGGGCGTCGAAGCTGCTCGAGTCGGTGGGCCTCGGCGGGCGCCAGACTCATCGTCCGAAGGAGCTGTCGGGCGGCGAGCAGCAGCGCGTGGCCATCGCGCGTGCGCTGTCCAACGAGCCGCGCCTGCTGCTCGCGGATGAACCCACCGGCAATCTCGACAGCCGCACCTCGCACGAGATCATGGCGCTGCTGAAGGAGCTCAACGAGCGTGACGGCAAGACGGTCATCATGGTGACGCACGATCCCCTTCTCGCATCGACGCATGCGCACCGCACCGTCACGATGCTGGACGGCCGGGTCATTTCGGAGTCTGCCGCATGACTTTCGCCGACGCCGTCGGCCTCGCACTGCGCAATCTGCGCCAGGCCAAGCTCCGCACGGCGCTCACCACGCTCGGTGTGGCCATCGGCATCGCTTCGCTGGCGGGCATGGTGTCGCTCGGCGTCGGACTGCAGGATCAGTTCGTGGATCGTTTCACGCGCTCGGGAATGTTCGACTCGATCAACGTGCTGCCCGGCAATATCGATCCGCGCGGCTTTGTCGCCGGCGGCCGCGGGCGCGGACGCGGCGCACAGCCGAACGCTCCGGCCGCGCCGGAGGCGACGCCGCCCAAACCGCTGGACGATCAGGCGCTCGCGACGCTGGCGGCGCTCGAGAACGTCAAAGACGTCTACCCGATGATTCGCGTGCCGGTCGAGATCAGGTTCGGGGATCACTCCGAGTTCACGCAGGTCGCGGGTGTGCCGATCTCAGCCCGGGGGCAGGGGCCGTTCGCCACGATCACGCACGGCGAGTTCTTTCGCAGCGACAGTGATGCGGCCTGCATGATCAGCCTGGAGATGGGCAATCGTCTCGTCAACGAGAATCCATCGCAACTAGTCGGCAAGGAGCTCACCCTGGGCTACGCGTCGTCGAGCCCCGTGGCCGCGCCCCCGGCGATGCTGCCGGGAATGATCGGTGTGCCGACGATGGTGCAGAGAGCAGAGACGCGGTGCCGGATCATCGGCATCGTTGAACGCGAAACCGGTCCGATGGCCGTCGGTGGTTCGATGGTCACCGGAGTCATGATTCCGCTTCCGAAGGCGCGCGAGATCAACGAGCAGTTCGCGATCGCGCAGCGAACGCTGATGCGCGGCCGCGGCATGGACGGCAAGTATCAGACGGTGACGGTGAAGGTGACGCGCCCCCAGCACACGCAGGACGTCGAGGAACGGATTCGCAAGCTGGGTTACTCGGCGTTCTCGTTGAACGATGCGCTGCAGGGCGCGCGGCGCGCGTTCCTCGTGCTCGACATCATCCTCGGCCTGACCGGATCGATCGCGTTGACGGTTGCGTCGCTGGGCATCATCAACACGATGGTGATGTCGATCCTCGAGCGCACGCGCGAGATCGGCATCATGAAGGCGATCGGCGGCAGCGACAGCGACGTGAGGCGGATCTTCCTCGTGGAGGCGTCCGCGATTGGATTGCTCGGCGGAATCACCGGGATCCTTCTCGGCTGGCTGGTTGGGCGCATCATCAACTTCGGCGCCAACTACTACATCGTCCAGCAGGGAGGCACCCCCGGCAACCTGTTCTCGCTGCCGATCTGGCTGATTGCCGGCGCCCTCGGTTTCTCGCTCGTCGTGAGCCTTGCCGCTGGAGTCTTTCCCGCGCGTCGTGCGGCGCGGCTCGACCCGATCCACGCCCTGCGGCACGACTGAGCGAAATGCGGGTGCGCGGTGCGCTGAACCGTGCGCGCGATGTGGCTGCGTGTCACGGCGCGACGGATGTCGCGTTCGGGCTCGAGTTCGGAAGGCCGGACTACGTCGCAAAGCGGCGTGCGGGCGTTATGGCTGAACGTGCCGCGCGGTTGATCTGGGCTGCGGCTGTGCAGACGCACTAGAATCTCGCGAGTGAACTGGGCGACAGGCGTTCAACTCGGTCCGTACGTGCTCGAGTCGCGCATAGGCGCGGGCGGTATGGGAGAGGTGTGGAGAGCGCGCGACACCCGTTTGGGACGGACCGTCGCGATAAAGAGGCTCCTCGAACATCTGGAACGCTTCGAGCAGGAAGCACGCGCGATCTCGGCACTGAACCATCCAAACATCTGTCAGCTGTACGACATCGGTCCGGATTATCTGGTGCTCGAGTACATCGAGGGTCAGCCACTTCGCGGACCGCTGCCGATCGGCCAGGCGATTCGCGCGGTGCTGCCGATCGCGGCTGCCCTGGAACAGGCGCACCGGCGCGGCATTCTCCACCGCGATCTCAAGCCGGCCAACATCCTGTTGACGTCGAGCGGCACGGCAAAGCTTCTTGATTTCGGTCTCGCCAAGGTCCTCAAGGGGGAGATCGACCTCACGCAATCAGCGGATGGGATGGTGGTGGGCACCGCGACCTACATGTCGCCCGAGCAGGCGCAAGGACAGCCGGCAGACGTGCGGTCCGACATCTTCAGCTTTGGCGCCGTCGTGTACGAACTGGTCTCGGGCAGACGACCCTTCGACGGCAATACCAGCGTCCAGATTCTCGCGGCTGTTCTCCACGAGGAGCCTAGGCCCCTGGAAACCGGATCCGAGCTCGACAGGATCGTCATGCGTTGTCTCAGAAAGCGGCCGGACGACCGTTTTCAAAGCATGTCGGACCTGCGGCTCTCGCTCGAACAGGCACTGGTCAGACCCGAGCTGCGGCAGCCGTCGATCGCCGTTCTTCCGTTTGCGAATCTCAGCGCCGACAAGGAGAACGAGTACTTCAGCGACGGCCTTGCCGAGGAGATCATCAACGCGCTCACGCGCATTCCCGGCTTGAAGGTCACGGCAAGGACATCGGCGTTTGCGTTCCGCGGCAAGGATCAGGACATCCGCAGGATCGCGGAGGCGCTCGACGTACGTACCGTGCTCGAAGGCAGCGTACGACGCGCCGGCAGCCGTATTCGCGTCACCGCACAGTTGATCGACGCCGTCGATGGCTACCACCTGTGGTCCGAGCGCTACGACGGAGAGCTCGCGGATGTGTTCGCGGTCCAGGATGAGATCGCCACAGCGATCACGCAGGCGCTGCAGGTGAAGCTGGCGAGCACGAGCGCCCCCACGAGATATACGCCGAGCATCGCCTGTTACGAGGCCTACCTGAAAGCGCTCCACGAAGCGCGCAAGCTGACGCCGGAGGCTCTGGCGCGCAGCCGTGACTGGTTCGAGCAGGCCATCGCCCTCGATCCCAACTTCGCGCTCGCCCACAGCATGTTCGGATTTCACTTCTCCCAGCTGGCGAACTATGGACTTCTGGCGGCTCACACCGCGATGCCGCTGGTGCGCCGCGAAGCGGGAAAGGCGCTGGAGATCGATCCGTCGCTGCCAGACGGCCATGCGATGCTCGGGATGGTGGCCGCGTTGTACGACTACGACTGGCCAGCGGCCGCGCGGCACTTTGCCCTGGCGATGGAAACCGATCCGGTCCCCTCACAGGTGCGGCGTCACTACGCGCACTACTACCTGTTGCCGGTGGGGCGTTACCGTGACGCGGCAGAGCAGTGCGCCCGTGCCCTTACGGAAGATCCGCTGGACTTGATGGGACGTCTTCGCTACGCACAGTGTCTTCGCGCGTCAGGCCAGCTCGACGAGGCACAACGAGAGCGGCGTCAGGCGCTCGAGCTCGACGAAAACCTGTGGTTCTCGCACTTCCTCATCGGCCTCGATCATCTGATCGACGGCCATCACCGGGAGGCGCTTCACCATGGCGCGCGCGCATATGCACTGGCACCGTGGAACCCGTCTGCGGCGGGGCTGCACGCGGCCGTCTTGAAGACCGCAGGAGATGATGGGCGCGCACGCGAAATCGTGACGCAGCTCGAAAACGATCGCACATGCCCGACGGCGCTCGGCCTGGCCATCTATCACCTGCTGTGTTCCGACATCGATACCTGTGCGGATTGGACGGGACGGGCGATCGCCGACCGCCATCCCGCGATCTTCTACTTTCTCTCTCACGCGACCGCGCTGCGCGAGAGTCACCGCTGGCCGGCATTGGCCCGGCAGCTGAATCTCGGGAGTCTCTGACCTCACCCTCTCCCGCTCGAGCGCGCACGATCGAGCAGAAAACCAGTTGCAAGCGTTGCCAGACCGACGACGATCAGCGCGATCGCCCACGCCGGCCGTTCGAACCACTCGCGATGTGAGGCGATGTAGAACAGCGCCGCCCCAAGGTTCACCAGCCCCGCGTAATAGAAGCTTTTCCGCTGTCGTCGCTCGCTCAGGAGCATGATCACCAGAGCGCATCCCGCGTAGAACCAGTCGAATCGGGGCGAGTATTCGGCGGTGCGGACGAGGTATCCCAGCGGGTGGATCAACGCGAACGGCGCGATCGTGAAGAGCAGTTGCGCGGCCGGTCGCATCAGCGCAGTGCCCCGGGTGGCGAGCAGCGCCGCGGCCCAGTAGAAGACCGCACCGTTGAGGGTCATCGCCGCCACCGTGTCGAGGAGCGTCGCGTCGCTGACTGCAGCGGACTGCCACGGCGTGAGCGAGAAGCCGCCGAGATGTCGCAGTGCCTGTCCGTTCAGAGCGAGCAGCTCGAGGACGATGGCGAACGTGGCCGCGGCGCCGAGATACAGCGGACGACTCAGCCATCGACGCGACAAGCGCTCGGCCGCCCATCCAAGCGCTCCATACACGAGCATCAGCGGCACGAACCTGAACGCCACCAGATCCCAGCGGTCGTCATCGAGGGCCTCGCGCAGGCCGAAGTCGGCAGCCACGGCGATGGCCAGGAGGAGCAGCAGCACGGCGAACGTCGTGCTCAAGGCGGCGGTGCGGGTTCGTAACGCGAGCCATCCCGACCACGCGCACGCGAGCAGCGTCGTGAGTTGCAGCTGCCGGTTCGAAATCGCCCGGTTGAACAGCTGTCCGGGAGCGCCATCCGCCGCGACGAACCACTGCGCTTCGTGGAAAAAGATCAGCAGGAAGAGCGGGAGCAGCGCGATGGCGCTGAGATAGAACGCGACCGCGACGGCTTTGTGCTCGCGGCGGGAGAGCAGATGCGCGGCGGCATTGAGCCCGATGAACGGCAGCGCGAGGACGAGGAACGGGCGCGCGACGCCGTGGACCGTCTCGTACCACCGTGCGGCGACGAAGTAGAAAAGGCTGCCGGCGATGAGAAGGAACGCGCCGAGATACAGGGCGACCTGCGCAAAGGTGAGAACGCGGCCTTCGACGATCCAGTCGTCCTCGGGCGCCGAAAGCGAGGCGTACGCGGACTGCAGCCGCTCCGCTTCGTGCGGATGTACGAGCTTCAGCCGCGCCCACTCCCGGATCTCGCTCACGTGCGGTTCCACACGTGCTCCCAGCGTCGTCGCGTACGCCGAAGGGCGCCCGAGCACGCGGCGTCCATCGAGGTAACGCCGTAGATCCTCGGCCATGTCGAGCGCCGACTGGTATCGGCGCTCCGGGTCCTGCTCCATCGCCGTGAGTGCAATGGCCTGCAAGGGCTCCGGCACTGCGGGGGCGATCTCCACGGGTAGCGTCGGAGGTTGCCCTGCGGGAGTTCGTCCGCAGAGCAGTTCGTAGAGGATCACGCCGAGGGCGTGCACGTCGGAGCGCGCGTCGATCGGTCGTGACGGATCGAGCTGCTCCGGCGCGGTGTATGGCGGTGTGCCGGCCAGGTGACCGCTCGATGCATCCGCCGCGCTCAGTCCGAAATCGAGAATGCGCGGCCTGAGCTGCGCATCGACCATGATGTTCGACGGCTTCAGATCACGATGCTGCAGACCGAGCGTGTGCGCGTGATGCACGGCCTCGCAGATTTCGACGAGGATCCGCGCGCGATGCGCGAAGTCCAGCGAGGGGGCGAGCCTGCCCAGCTCGAACCCTTCGACGTATTCCATGATCAGCACGGGCGGGTCGGCGTGCAGCCGCGCGTCGTGGATCTGGACGATGCGCCGGTCCGAGAAGAGTGCGAGCGCGCGCGCCTCGCGCAGGAACGTATCGATGCGGCTGGTGCTGCGGCGATCCGGCCGGATCACTTTCGCGGCGACGAGCCGGTCGAGCGTCAGATCGCGAAGCTTGTAAACGACCCCCATGCCGCCGGCCCCGATCCGCTCGATTGTCTGGAAGCCGTCGAACGCCGGCAGTTCGTCATGCGACACGCCGGCGGTCGGGCCGTCCGCATCCGCCGGATCCGCGTCGAACATGGTATTGACGAGCAGGTAGCGCTCGACGAGGACGTGAAGGGCCGGCGCGAGATCAGGACGGCCGGCGCACAATACGTCGACAGGCAGCGATTCGCCGTGGACGACGTGATGCTCGACGAACCGCGCGAGCAGCGCTTCGAGCTCGGTCGACGTTTTCATCACCTGCTCGTCTCGGACAAGCGCAGCGTGAGCGCGGTCATCGCGCGGGCGAGGAGCATGCGGCAGGCGTCTTCGCTGCGTCCGCTACGACGCGCGATCTCGCCGAACGACAGCTCTTCGAACTTGCGCATCAGGATCACGTCGCGGTGATCCGGCGAGAGCGCGTCGAGCGCGTCTTCGAGGCGCCGCGCCTCTTCGTCGAGGATCACCCGCGAGAGCGCTGATCGCGTGAGGGCCGGCACCGGGGCGCTCTCGTCGAGCCCGGTCTCGCGCGCAGCGTCGCGCCGCTGACGGTGTGCATGATCCGCGCAATCGCGGATCTCGTGCTCCGCGATCCGCGCCAGCCACGCCATCAGCGACCGCGTTTCGGATCCGCGGAACTCCTGCAGCTTCTGACAAGATTTCAGGAGCGTCGCCTGCAGGATGTCGCGCGACTCCAGCCGCGCCCGCAGATCACGCCCGAGACGCAGGCGGATGTAGGCGAGCAGCCGCGGTGAGATTCGCGCGTAGAGGACGTTCAGCGCCTCAGGCGACCCGGCCTTCGCCCGCTCGATCAGCCCGTCGCTGGACACGTCCGGCATTTGCGCGAGTGTAGCGCAGCCTTTCAGTCGAAAAATCGGATCACCTTCCAACCTCCAACTCCCAATTCCAAGAAAACCGGCTGCCCGTTTGGAGGTTCGGAGTTGAGAGTTGACCCGTTTTCACCGCCCGTCAGCCTCATACATCCACGTCAGTACGAGCTGGATTTCACGCCTGCCCTTCATGGCCTCTTCCATCCGCGCGATCCACTCGTTTGAGATCACCGCCTTCGTCCGCCCTGGCACGTCGAAGCCGCCGCCGGCGATGAAGCGCCCTTCGGTCAGCACGAAGCTGACGTTCTCGAAGTCCTCCAGCAGCGCGGTTGCCGGACTGTCGTTTTCCTCGAGCTCCTGACCGAAGTCGAGTCGAATTCGCAGCGCGTTGCGGTCATCGAGACGGTCGAGGGAGGCGGAGCCTCTGAGTCCGCTTTGCCTGAACAGCCGTTCGAAAGCGCGGTCGACCCGAAGAAAGCGTGCATCGGTTACGACGTGAAACGGTCGCTCGTCGCGCACGACTGTCGTTCGTATCGGAGCGTCGGGCCCGATCGCCTGAAGTCCGAGCGCGGCCCTGTGCGCCCCGATCAGCGCCGGTCCGATGTAGACCTGTTCCTCGGTGAATCGCGCCCCTGCGTCCGCCTCGTCGGAGTAGACATTTGTTTCCTCGACAGTCCAGCGCACGGAACCGTCCGCGGAGAGGTACAGGGTGTGGGTGGTGTCCTTTTGCAGACAGCCCGCCGGGGCCAGTAACACCAGCAGGATAGATGTCGTCCGAAGCCGGGTTCTCATGAATGATGCCCTCCTGGTTGTAAGGACGGCATCCGATCGGGAAACCGAACGACCCCGGGGTGGGGGTCGGATTGACTCCGGGGTAGGCGTCGGGTCAGTCTTCGCGGAGCGTCACTGCGGGGTCGATACGGCAGGCGCGCCGGGCGGGTACGAGCGTTGCCACTCCAGCTGCCAACGCGATCAGCGTCAGCACTGTGGCGTAGGCTCCTGGATCGAGGGGGCTGAGACCGTACAGGTAGCTGCGCAGCACGGGCCCGCAGCCGAGTGACAGCAGCAGTCCAGCACCGAGGCCAGCGACAATCGCGCGGCCGTTTGTAGACAGGAGCATCCGCACGATCTGCGAGCGCGCCGCGCCAAGTGCGAGGCGCACGCCGATCTCGCGCCGTCGCTCTTCAACCGAATACGCGAAGACCATCGCGAACCTCCCCCCCGCGCGTGACCCAGCGTCACGCGTGGTCGAGAACGTGCTGGATCGCGCCGATGAGCCGGTTGAACTCCGACTTTTCCGCCTGCAGGTGCTTCCGCCCCGCAGGCGTCAGCGTGTAGTAGCGTGCGCGGCGGTTGTTTTCGGACGCCGCCCACTCGGCGCGCACGTAGTCGTTGAGCAGCAGGCGCTGCAGCGCCGGGTAGAGCGAGCTCTCGCCGACGACGAGCACCTCGTCCGACAGCTCGCGCAGGCGCTGCGCGATCCCGTAGCCGTGCATGGCACCGCGCGCGAGGATCCGCAGCACGAGCATGTCGAGCGTCCCTGGCAGAAGGTCCGGCGGAACCGTCTTCATCTCTCTCCCATCGTCTAACGATGGGAGAGGATAGGGTTACGCGGCGGCGTTGTCAAGCAGACTCGATCTACAATGCGAGCGGACGCTCTCCGCCGCATGCCGACCCTGCCCGCCATTCACGTCGCCGCCCTCCGCAAGGCGTACGGACGCACGGTCGCCGTGCGCGACGTGACCTTCGACGTGCAGCCCGGCGAGATCTTCGGATTGATCGGACCGAACGGCGCCGGCAAGACGACGACGATGGAATGCGTCGAGGGGTTGCGCCGGCCCGACGGCGGGATCATCTCGGTTCTCGGGATGGATCCGAGGCGTGATGCCTATGCGCTGCAGCAGCGGATCGGCGTCCAGCTCCAGGCGGCGCAGCTGCAGAAACGAATCAAGGTGCGGGAGGCGGTTGCCTTCTGGGCCTCCCTCTATCCCAAGCCCGCCGACGGCAATCGCCTGATCGAGCAGCTCGGGCTCCACGACAAGCGCGACGCCTGGTTCATGACGCTCTCGGGCGGACAGAAGCAGCGCCTGTTCATCGCCCTCGCCCTCATCAATGAGCCGCAGCTCGTGTTCCTCGACGAACTGACCACGGGGCTGGATCCGCAGGCGCGTCGCGCGATCTGGGACCTCGTGCGGGGGATCCGCGAGCGTGGCACGACGGTCTTTCTGACGACGCATCTCATGGAGGAAGCGGAGAAGCTGTGCGATCGCGTCGCCATCATCGACCACGGCCGCATCGTCGATGCTGGCTCCCCCGCGGAGCTGGTACGCCGCCACTGCCCCGAACGGACGGTCGTTCTCGTGACCGATGATCCGGATGCGGCGGGCCGCTTCAGGGCGATTCCGCAGGTCGACTCCGTGAGCTGCAACGGGCATGAAGTGAGCCTGCACGGCCACGGTGACGATTTCGTCGGCGAAGTGATCCGCTCCGTCGCCGACCATCGTGTGCGAGTGATCGACTTCCGCACGGAAACACCCACGCTGGAGGACGTCTTTCTGCGGCTGACTGGCCACACCATTCGTGATTGAGACCGGAGAGATACTTTGAAGTTTTTGGAGTTTGCAGTTTGAGGTTTGGAGTGTCGCGATGAGAGGCCTGTTGGGATTGACGTGGCTCGAGATCAAGATCTTCGTCCGCGAGCCAATGGGTGTGCTCGGCACGGTGGGCGTGCCCGTGCTGATCTTCACGGTGATGGCGCGATTGGTCAGCCGGCGAGGCGGCGGCGCGCGTGACGTGCCGACGTTCATCACCGGAGACCTGCCGATCCTCGGGGTGATGTTCATCATCGCCACGACCGTGCTGTCGCTCGTCACGATCATCGCGATTTACCGCGAAGGTGGCATCCTCAAGCGGCTGCGGGCGACGCCCTTGCGTCCCCCGACGATCCTCACGGCACACGTGCTCGTGAAGCTGGTGTTCACGGCGCTCACCGTCGTGCTGATGATCCTGGTCGGACGCCGCTATAACGTCGGTGCGGACCGCGTGCCGATCCTGTCGTTCGGCCTCGCGCTCCTGTTCTGCACGACCGCGATCGTTTCCCTCGGCTTCCTCATCGCGAGCATCGTCCCCACCGCACGCTTCGCGCAGCCGATCGGCACGGTGATCATCTATCCGCTGATCGGCATGTCCGGTATTTTCTTTCCCGTCGAGGCGCTCCCGGCCGCGTTGCAGGTGTTTGCCCGCTCGATGCCGTTCATGTACGCCGTGTCGCTGATGCGTGACGTGTGGCACGGCGAAGGGTGGTCGGCGCACGGCACCGACGTGGCGGCGATGACCGTGATGTTCGCCGTCTTCACGGCGGTGTCGGCAAAAGTGTTTCGGTGGGAGTAGCGGACGATACTTGCAATGCTGAGGGCTGAAGTAACGGGCAAGGCTGAAGGGGCAAGGTCCGTGATTCGGAGCGTATGCGTCTTCTGTGGCTCCAGCGCCGGTCGTGATCCCGATTACCGTGCGATGTCGGCGAGATTCGGGCGCGCTCTCGCGGAGAGCGGACGCCGGCTCGTCTTCGGCGGCGGCAAGGTCGGTCTGATGGGCGTGCTCGCCGACGCTGTCCTCGAGCACGGCGGCGAGGTCATCGGCGTGATTCCGCGTCACCTCGTGGACCTCGAAGTGGCCCACACACGCCTGTCCGATCTACGCATCGTCGACTCCATGCACCAGCGGAAGCAGATGATGGCGGATCTGGCGGACGGATTCGTCGTGCTGCCCGGCGGGGTTGGCACGCTCGAGGAGTTCTTCGAAGTCTGGACCTGGGGACAGCTCGGTCTTCACCGTAAGCCATACGGACTGCTGAACGTCGCGTCGTACTTCGACCCGCTGCTGACGTTCATCGATCATGCCGTGCAGGAGCGATTCATCCCCGTCGAGCACCGCGAACTGCTCCTCGTCGGCGAGGACCCCGCCGTGCTGCTGACGGCTCTCGATACTCACGTCGTTCCCGCGACGCCGAAGTGGATCGACCGCACGACGACGTGACGATACTTGTTGAAAGGGATCGGGCATGATTGAGCGTCCGCGACTGGGTGTGATCCTCGCGAGCGTCCGTGAAGGACGTGTGGGCGGGCCCGTGTCGCAGTGGTTCATGGAACAGGCGCAACGGCACGGCGGCTTCGACGTCGAGCTGCTCGACCTCAAAGTCATCGACCTGCCGCTGCTGTCCGAGCCAAACCACCCGCGTTTTGCCAAATACATGCAAGACAAAACCAAAGCGTGGAGTGCCACCATTGGCGCACTCGACGCGTTTGTGGCCGTCACTCCGGAATACAACTACAACTCGCCGCCAGCGCTCATCAACGCGCTCGACCATCTGTTCAACGAGTGGAACTACAAGGCCGTAGGAATGGTGAGTTACGGAGGCATCTCGGGCGGCCTGCGCGCCGCACAGGCGACGCGTCAGTTTCTCCTGTCGTTCAAGATGGTGCCGATCGTCGAAGCCGTTGCCGTTCCGTTCGTGGCGAAGCTGATCGAGGACGGCCGCTTCACCGGCGGCGAGCCGTACGAGAAGTCGGCGAAGGCGATGCTCGACGAATTGCTGCGGTGGACGAACGCGCTGAGGCCACTGCGTTCGAGTTGACTGGAGTCCGGCCAAAATGGAACTGGGGATCTACACCTTCATCGAACGGAGCAGCGAGATAGCGGCGGCGCAGCGGATGCGCGAGCTGATGGATGAAATCGAGCTCGCCGACCAGGTCGGTCTGGATGTCTTCGGTATCGGCGAGCACCACCGGCCCGACTACATCGCGTCCGCACCGGCGGTCGTGCTCGCCGCCGCATCGCAGCGATCGAAAAGGATCCGTCTCACCAGCGCCGTCAGTGTGATCAGCTCCGACGATCCCGTGCGCGTGTTCGAGGAGTTCTCGACGCTTGATGTGTTGTCCAACGGACGCGCGGAGATCATGGCCGGCCGCGGATCGTTCATCGAATCGTTTCCGCTGTTCGGATACGACCTGAACGACTACGACGAACTGTTTGCCGAGAAGCTGGCGCTGCTGCTGAAGCTGCGCGAGTCGGAGCACATCACGTGGTCAGGGCGGCACCGCGCGGCTCTGACCGGTCAGGGTGTGTACCCGCGTCCCGTGCAGCAGCCGCTGCCGGTGTGGATCGCCGTGGGCGGCACGCCGCAATCCGCCGTGCGCGCCGGGACGCTTGGTCTCCCGATGGCGCTGGCCATCATTGGCGGCATGCCGGAGCGGTTTGCGACCTTCGTGTCCTTCTACAGGCAGGCGGGGCGGCAGGCGGGGCATCCCGAATCCGCGCTGCGCCTCGGCATCAATTCGCATGGCTTCATTGCCGAGACATCGCAGCAGGCGGCGGACCAGTTCTACGGCCCGATGTCTGAAGTGATGAACCGCATCGGCGCCGAGCGCGGATGGCCCCCGCACCGCCGCGCCGACTACGACGTCTCGCTCCACCTTCGCGGACATCTCTTCGTCGGCAGCCCGCAGCAGATCGTCGACAAGATCCTGTTCCAGCACGAGGTCTTTCACCACGACCGGTTCCTCCTGCAGAGCACCGGCGTGATCCCGCACGATCGGATGATGCGGTCGATCGAACTCTTCGGGACGCAGGTGGCGCCGCAGCTCCGGAAGGCTCTCGGTCTGGCCCATTCCTCATGAGGGCTCGAGACCAAGCACGAAGCACCGAGCACGTGTCAAAATCCCCCCGGAGGATGCCATGAAGACTTCGATCCGCCAGCTCGTGCTTGGGTGCGTCATCGCCGCGGCAGGTGCAGCGCCAGCGGTCCCGCTCGTCGCACAGCGCGGCGGCGCGATGACGCAGGAGCAGCGCGATCAGCGCTGGCAGCTCGAGCGCGAGCTGCAGGAGCTCGCCGTCGTCGAGCGCAAGGTGATGATGCCGATGCGCGACGGCGTGCGACTCGCGACCGACATCTATCGCCCGAAGAACGCTCCCGGCAAAGTGCCGATCGTCTTCGTCAAGACTCCCTACAACTTCAACTATTGGGACGTGCGCAACGGCGTTCCCGCAGACATGACGGCGGCGCTGACGGCGATCAAACGCGGCTACGCCTACGTCGTCCAGAACGAGCGCGGACACTTCTTCTCGGAAGGCAACTACGACATCCTCGGCCCGCCGCCGACTGACGGCTACGACGCCATGGAGTGGATGTCGAAGCAGCCCTGGTCGAGCGGCAAGATCGGCGCGACCGGATGCTCGTCCACGGCGGAGTATCAGCCGGCCGTTGCGGCGCAAGGCCACCCGGCGTTTGCCGCGATGAACGTTCAGGGTTTCGGCGCCGGCATCGGACGCGTCGGCCCGTACTACGAACAGGGCAACTGGTATCGCGGCGGGGCCGTGCAGATGCTGTTCATCACCTGGATTTACGGCCAGCAGAATCAGGTACGGCCGATGTTCCCGAAGGACACGCCGCGGGAAGACCTGGTCGCCGCCTCGCGGCTGTTCGATCTCGCGCCGCAAATGCCGCCGGTGGACTGGAGCAAGGCGCTCGAACACCTGCCAGTACAAGACATCATGAAGAACGTCGCTGGGCCGCGCGGTGTCTTCGCCGATGCAATGCCGGTGGCGACCGGCGGACGGATGATTCAGCGGACGCCGAACGACCCCGCTTGGTACAAGGGCGGGCTCTGGCACGACAACATGAAGATCGACATCGCCGGCCTGTGGCAGATGTCGTGGTACGACGTCTCGGTCGGACCGAACATCGAAGCGTTCAATCACGTGCGCAAGACGGCGTCCAGGCAGATCGCCGACCAGCAATGGATGATCATCGCGCCGGTGACGCACTGCGGCTACACGCGTGCGATGGAGAACACGGTGGTGGGCGAACGCAGTGTCGGAGACGCGCGACTCGACTATCAGGACATCATGTACGGCTTCTTCGACAAAGTGCTGAAGGGGGAGTCGAACACCCGCGTCGACAAGCTCGCCAGGGTGACGTACTTCACGATGGGCTCGAACAAGTGGCAGACCTCCGCGACCTGGCCACCTGCCGGCGCGCAACCGACAACGCTCTATCTAGGTAGCGGCGGGCGCGCAAACACCTCGAACGGTGATGGCGTGCTCACGTCAGCCGCTCCGGCCGACGACAAGGCGGATTCGTTCTCGTACGATCCGATCAACCCGGTACGCTCGCTCGGAGGCAACGTGTGTTGCACGGGGAATGCAGTGACGGGCGGCGCGTTCGATCAGCGCCAGACCGAGGAGCGGAACGACGTCCTCGTCTACACGAGCGAACCGTTCAAGGATGGCATCGAGCTCAGCGGTCCGATCGTGCCGACGCTGTACGTATCCTCGGATGCGAAGGACACGGACTTCACCGTCAAGGTGCTCGACGTCTATCCGGACGGTCGCGCATACAACCTCGATGAATCCGTCCAGCGTCTGCGCTACCGCGAAGGGTACGAGAAGCCGCCGGTCTGGATGGAACGCGGCAAAGTCTACAAAGTCACGCTCCAGCCGCTGAACACGAGCAACTACTTCGCGCCAGGCCATCGTCTGCGGATCGAAGTGTCGAGCAGCAACTTCCCGCGCTTCGATCGCAACCTGAACACCGGCGGCAACAACTACGACGAATCCACCGGCGTCGTCGCGCGCAACACGGTCCATCACTCGAAGCAGTACCCGTCGAGCCTCACCATTACTGTCGTCCGGCAGGGAACGGGCACTCAGTTGCCTGCGCGGAAGTAGCGGCGTCGAGCGGCGGAAGCGATCACGGGTACCCACGCGGGTCGACGAATGACTGTCAAAATGCCTCACCACAGGGCACAGAGCGCAGAGGTCTTTTTCATTCTTGTCTTGGTCGGTACACAGCCGCATCAGCATCATGAAGAACGTCTCTGCGCGCTGCGTGCCCGGCGGTGAAGTGTCGGGACAGTAGCCGCGAAGCCCGGACCCAAAGGCATGTGGACAGCGTGACTCTGCAAGAGGCTGACGGTGACACAATGGCTGGATGCCTTCTTCGATCGAAACGCAGACGGCCGGGTTTGGCGCACTCGGTCTGAACGACTCTCTTGTCGCGGCTGTCACGGCGCTTGGCTACGAGGAGCCGACGCCCGTCCAGCGCGAGACGATCCCCAAGCTGCTATCGGGCACGGACTTCATCGCGCAGGCCGCCACGGGAACCGGGAAGACGGCAGCCTTCGCGCTGCCGATGATCCAGCTGCTCACGCGTGAGAAGAAGGTCGGCCGCGTCCGCACTCGCGGCATTGTGCTCGTACCCACACGCGAGCTCGCCATGCAGGTGGCCGAGGCCACGCATAAGTACGCGCGCGGCACGGGCCTCGCCGTGGCGCCGCTCTATGGCGGTGCGTCGATGATGCAGCAGATCCGTGCGCTCGAGCGCGGCGCCGACATCGTCGTGGCAACGCCGGGCCGTGCGCTCGATCACATCCGGCGCCGCTCGCTCACACTCGACGGCGTCAAGCTTCTCGTGCTCGACGAAGCGGACGAGATGCTCGACATGGGGTTCGCGGAGGATATCGACGCGATCCTGGAGTCCACACCGGAAACCCGGCAGACCGCGCTCTTCTCCGCGACGATGCCGCCGCGGCTTCGATCGATCGCCGAACGTCACCTGCGAGAGCCGGAGCACATCAGCGTGGCGGCCGAAAAGCGTGCCCCCGGCAAAATGCCGCGCGTACGGCAGGTCGCTTACGTCGTGGCGCGGCCGCACAAGGCGGCGGCATTACAACGCGTACTCGACATGGAGAGTCCGGCGTCGGCACTCGTCTTCTGCCGCACCCGTCTCGAGGTCGACACGCTGGTCGAGACGCTGAACGCGCATGGCTACCGTGCCGAGGCGATCCACGGCGGCATGCAGCAGCGCCAGCGCGAAATGGTGATGGGGCGATTCCGCGCCGCAAAGGCCGACCTGCTCATCGCCACTGACGTCGCCGCGCGCGGGCTCGATATCCAGCAGCTGTCGCACGTCTTCAACTACGACGTGCCGTCGGCACCGGAAGTCTACGTCCACCGCATCGGCCGGACCGGGCGCGCCGGCCGCGAAGGGACGGCGATCACGCTTGCGGAGCCGCGCGAGCATCGGCTGCTCAAGAGCATCGAGCGCATCACGCGCCAGAAGATCGACATCGCGACCCTTCCCACGATCGCGGACCTGCGCACGAAGCGCCTGGAGCTGACCCGTGCGGCGATCCACGAACGACTCCTCGGCGGCGATTACGACGACGTCCGCGTCGTCGTCGAGTCGCTCGCGCAGGAATTCGACATCGTCGACGTCGCAGCGGCGGCGGTGAAAGCCGCGCACCTCGCCATCGCTGGTGAGGGGGAGGAGCGCGAGCTGCCGGCGGCGCCGATCCCGCGCGAGGAAAAGCTTCGCGGTCCGGCGGCGGGTCCCCAGAAGCCACGGCCGCGTCCGCGCGACGACGGGCAGGTCATGGCAAGGATCTTCGTCGGCGCCGGTCGTCAGACGGGGATCAGGCCGGCGGATCTCGTCGGCGCCATCACCAATGAAGCGGGCGTTTCTCGTCATGACCTGGGCGCGATCGAGATCACCGATCGCTTTTCGCTGGTGGAAGTCGCTCAGGATCGGGTGGACGAGGTCATTGCGGCGATGAAGCACGCCAGCCTGCGCGGGCAGCGGGTGTCTGTCAGACGCGATAGGGACGAGTAGGCGCTGACGCTGAGGGTGCGCAGACTCAGGCTGAGGGTGCGAAGTTCAGGCGAGATCGGGAGCGGCGCGGTTCGCAGGTGCCGGCGTCGTTGTTTCGACCAGATGAGGCGCACCGGCGGCGGTGGTGAATCCCTTCTGAAAGCGCTCGTCAGCGCTACGCTCGTCGACCGTGGGCACGCTGAAGAAGTCAGCCTGCACGGCCTCCTTCGCCACATCGAGCACGATGTAGCCGTGCGATAGTCCATCGGCCCATTTCAGGTGAGGGCGTGACGCGAGGAGCTGACTGAGACGGTTCGAGGCGGTCTTCGGGTCCCATCCGGTCGACGACGTTATCGATGGCGTGACGAACTCCACGGCCGTGGCCCCGCGACCTGTGCCGGCGTCGTACGTGTTCCAGGGATCCTTCGCGACGTCGTACGCCCAGGAACTGTGGACGTCTCCCGTCATGATGACGGTGGATCGGAGTCCCTGCGCGTCCAGGAAGTCGAGCACGCGATCGCGCGCGGGGCGATAGCCATCCCAGGCGTCGGCGTTTCCCGCCGGTCGGCCCCACGGATTGTTCGGTGCGAACATCACCTGCTGGCCGAGCAACTGCCAGCGGGCGCCGCGCTTCTGCGACCGCTGCATCTCGCGAAACAGCCAGTTCTCCTGCGCCGTCCCGAGCAGCGACCGCTTCGGGTCTTCGACGACTTCGATCCGGTCTCGCGGCGTCTGCTCATCGCGTCCGACGATGCGCGTGTCGAGCATGACGAGGTCCGCAAGCGACCCGAACGCGAACGAACGATAAATCCGCGCGTCTGCCGGCGTGCCGGAGGTACGGATCGGCATCCATTCGTAATACGCCTGCACCGCGGCAGCACGGCGCTTCATCCAGTCGCCTTCACCCTGGTCGGAATTGTGGTTCGCGGCGCCGTCGCGCCAGGTGTTGTTCGCGAACTCGTGATCGTCCCACACGGTGATCCATGGGTGCTGGCGGTGCGCCTCCTGCAGATCGGGGTCTGTCTTGTATTGCGCGTGCCGCGTGCGGTAATCGTCGAGCGAGACGATTTCGCGATCGGGCGCTGGTATCCTGCCGAACCGCGTGCCGTCTCCGTAGCGCGCGTTCTGGTACTCGTAAATGTAGTCGCCGAGATGCACGACGGCATCGAGGTCGGGCCGGTTGGCGATGCCGCGATACGCGTTGAAGAACCCGCCGGGCAGATTCGAGCATGATGCGAAAGCGATGCGGACACGCGCGGTGCCGCTCTCTGACAGCGTTCGAGTTCTTCCGGTGACCGACTGTTCGCCGCTCGCGGTGAATCGGTAGTAGTAGGTGGTCGCCGGGCGCAGTCCACGGGCATCGACCTTCACAGTGAAGTCGCGTCCGGCGTTCGTGGTCGCACGTCCGCTCGCGGCGCGCTGCTTGAACTCAGCATCGCGGGCGAGCTCCCATCGAACATCCACCGCGGACGTCGGCGCGGCGCCGCTGATACGCGTCCAGAGCAGCACGCGATCGGCGAGCGGATCTCCGGATGCGACGCCGTGCCGGAACACCTTCCGGCTCTCCGCCGCCGGCTGCAGGCGCAGGAACGCCTCGATCGGAAGGAATGGCGACACCCCGGCGAGGGCCGCCGCTTCCAGGAACTCGCGCCTGCTGTGTTTCACGAACGGGAGGATAGCAGACGATCGGCCGATCGCTGATCGGCCGATCCATCGACCGGTCGACCGATCGATCGATCGTCGATAGACTGTTGCTGTGAAGGCGCGATCGAACGGGCTCGCGATGTTTGCGTGGGCCGTGCTCGTCTATAACATCGGCGTGATTCTCTGGGGCGCGTACGTCCGTGCGAGCGGTTCGGGCGCCGGATGCGGGGCGCACTGGCCTCTGTGCAATGGCGTCGTCGTTCCCCTCGCACCAGCCACGAAGACGATCATCGAGTTCTCACACCGCATCACCAGCGGCCTCGCGCTCGTCTCAGTGGTTGCGCTGCTCGTGCTCGTCCGGCGCGCGTTCGCGCGCGCGCATCCGGCGCGTCGCGGCGCCGCATGGACGGTCGTGTTCATGCTGACGGAGGCAGCCGTCGGCGCCGGCCTCGTTCTCTTTCAGCTCGTCGCCGACAACGCGACGATGGCACGCGCGATGTTCATGGCCGTGCACCTGCTGAACACCTTCGTCCTCATCGGATGGCTCACGCTGACGGCCTGGTGGGTGTCAGGGGGGGATCCCGTTTCGCTGCGCGCGCCGAGCGGACGTCTGACCGGTCTGGCAATCGCGACGCTCGGCCTCCTGCTCGTCGGGATCAGCGGTGCTGTCGCGGCGCTGGGCAACACGCTGTATCCCGATGGGTCGCTCACCGAAGGGCTCGCCGCGGACCTCTCGGGCGCCTCCCACTTTCTCATCCGCCTGCGGATTCTTCATCCTGCGTTCGCCGGGCTCACCGCAGTCGGCTTGATCTTCGGCGTCTCGAGAATTGCGGACGGACGCGGGGAAACAGCACGACGCATGGCGCGCAGCGTCGCCATCATTGCGGGAGCACAGCTCGGCCTGGGCGCGCTGAATGTCGTTCTGCTCGCTCCCGTGTGGCTGCAGCTTGCACACCTTCTGGTCGCCGACGCACTCTGGATCGCGTTCGTCCTGCTGGGCGCGAGCGCCCTCGCAGTACCTGCGGCAACCGTTTCCCTTGCACACACCTACCCTGGCCGGGCCGCGCTCGCCCCTACCTCCTCCCGTCCATCCAGCACCTGAACCGGAAGTAGCCCGTTCACGTATCGCATGGAGCCGCTCGTCCCTCGACCTTGGCCTGACTGAGTCGCCCGTACATAATTGAAGGTCTCATGAACAGATTTTCATCCGTCCTGATCTGCACTCTCGCTCTGTCGCTGGCGGCGTCGGCGGCCACCGCTCAGACCTCCACTCCAGCTCAAGGCGGTCAGACCGTCGCTCCAGTCACGCTTCCGCCGGTCACAGTGACCGCGCAGAAAGAGCCGGCAGACGTCCAGCGGCTGCCCGTCAGCGTGACGGTCGTGCCGATCGACTGGCTGCAGCTTGGAAGTTCGGTCAGCGACGCGGGTATCTATTCGCCGAATACGTACTTCTCCGAGTTCACGGCGCGCAAGCTGACCAACCCGCGCTTCCGCGGAATCGGCGCCAGCCCTGCGAATCCATCGATCACGACGTTCATCGACGGCGTGCCGATGCTGAACGCCAATGCGTCGAACATCGAGCTGATGGACGTCGAGCAGATCGAATTCGTTCGCGGTCCGCAAAGCTCTCTCTTCGGGCGCAACACGCTGGGAGGCGTGATCAACGTCGCCAGCGCGCGTCCTTCGCTGACCCGGTGGAGCGGTCAAGCCGCGGTGCCGCTGGGCAACTTCGGAACGCGTGAGATCCGCGCGAACGCTTCGGGTCCCCTCAGCAGCACCGTTGCGTTCGGCGCGTCGATCAACCACGCTCAACGTGACGGGTTCACCACGAACGACCTCACCGGCAACGACCTCGATTATCGCGACTCCACGTCGGGCAAGGCGCAGTTGCTGTGGACGCCGGCGTCGAATTGGGAAACGCGGTTTCTCTTCAGTGCCGAGCGCGCGCGCGATGGCGATTACGCGCTGAGCGACCTGGCGGGGCTGCACAGCAATCACCATCACACGTCTCGTGACTTCGAGGGCAATACCGATCGCGACATCGTCTCGGGAACGGTGCTGGCGCGCCGCGAGGGCGGCCGCGTCGTGTTCGCGACGACGACGGGCTTCGTGCGCTGGAAGACGTTCGACGCGACCGATCTCGATTACACGCCGTTTCCGGCCGTCCAGCGCGAGAACGATGAGGAGGCATTTCAGTTCACGCAGGAGGTCCGGCTCGCCTCGGCGGCCGCCGCGCCGGTGAAGCTCGGCAGCCGTGCGTCGCTCGCCTGGCAGGCCGGTGCCTTTCTCTTCACGCAGAATTACGAGCAGCTTGCGGTGAACAGTTATTCACCGTTCGTGCTCAGTCCCTTGCTTGACTTTCCGATCGGCGAGACGAACCCCGACGCGGACCTCGACGACCTCGGCATGAGCGTTTACGGACAGGGCACCGTCACGCTGCACGAAAAGCTCGACCTCGTTGCGGGCGCGCGCTTCGACCACGAGTCGAAGGACGCGCTGCTCAACACGTCGTTCTCGCCCATGATCGCTCCGCCGAACACGGTCGACGCGAGCGAAAGCTTCTCGACGGTGTCGCCGCAATTCGCCGCCGTCTACCGGTTCCAGCCGAACGCCTCGGCTTACGCGTCCGCGTCGCGCGGATTCAAGGCGGGCGGGTTCAATCCCGCATCCCCCGCGGGCTCCGAAGCGTACGACGAGGAGTTTGCCTGGCACGTCGAAGGCGGCGTCAAGAGCTCCGCGATGAACGGGCGCGTGCGGATGACGGCGGCGGCGTTCTGGATCGACTGGCAGGACCTTCAGCTCAACGTACCGAATCCTCAGTCGCCAGCTCAGTTCTACATCTCCAACGTCGGTGACGCTTCGAGCAAGGGGTTCGAGCTCGAGGTGAACGGTCGCGCGCACCGGAACGTGGATATCTTTGGATCCTTCGGCTACACACACGCGCGCTTCGGCGATAACACGACCACCACGGTCGATGTTTCCGACAACCATATTCCCAACACGCCCGACTACACCGCCACCTTCGGCGCCCATCTCACCCACGAGCTGACGTCGGCCGCGACGCTCTACGGCCACGGCGAGATCGTGTTCTACGGCGCCTTCAAGTACGACGATGCGAACCTGGCGGAGCAGGAGGCGTATTCGCTCGCGAACTTCCGCGGCGGGCTGCGCTGGAAGTATCTCTTCGGCGAGGCGTGGATCCGCAACGCGTTCGACTCGTTCTACGTGCCGGTGGCTTTCGCGTTCCCCGGCGCGCAGTCCGGCTTCCTCGGCGAGAGCGGACGTCCGCGTACGTTCGGGTTCACGGCCGGGGTCAGATTCTGACGGCGTCAACTGCAAACTTCAAACTCTAAACTTCAAAAAGACGAAAGCTGACGACCTTTTTGAAGTTTTCGGGCTTGGACTCTTGGAGTGTGCCGTCTGTAGTTTGTAGTTGTCTGTGAAAACTGTCCTGCCGGCCGGCATTCTGATCGGTGTCATGTGCAGCCTGTGGATGTTCGTCATGGGCGTCACTGGCTGGTACAAAGATCCGTCGCACGCCGGCCCCTTCTTCGTCATTCTCGGCATCGAAGTCGCCGGCCTGATCTGGGGCCTTCGCCAGACGGCCGTCCAGGGACGCACCTACAGCGGTCAGGTCGTGGCCGGCACGTTGATGGCGATGATCGCCGGCCTGATCATCGTCGGCGGCTCGCTGATCTTCACGAACCTGGCATTTCCGGAGTACGTCGAGGAGATCGCGGCGGTCAACCGCCGGGTGCTGCGGCAGCAGGGGAAGGCGGAGTCGGAGATCGCAATGGAGATTGCCGCATGGTCCGACGCGCAGACGCCAGCGCGCCAGGCATTCAACGGATTCGCGGGCACATTCACGACGGGCGTGCTGATCACGGCGGTCGTGGCCGTCTGGGTCAGGGCGAGGCCTGCATAAAGGCAACGACAAACGACAAACGTCAAACTACAAACTTCAAGGTCGTTTGAAATTTCGTCATTTTGCAGTTTGTAGTGTGAAGTTGACAATGGGTGCCTCCGATGTTCCTGCGCGATCTTCGCTACGCCGTTCGCTCCCTGCTCGCGAGCCGCGCGCTGAGCGCCGCGGCGATTCTCTCCCTGGCGCTCGGCATCGGCGCGAACACTTCGATCTTCAGCGTCGCGAGCGCGCTGGTGCTGCAGCCGCTGCCCTACAGCGATCCGGATCGGCTCGTAATCCTGTGGAACCGCTCGCCGGGGCTTGGCATCGACGAGGACTGGTTCTCCACCGCGCAGTACTTCGACATCAAGACCTCGACGCGGGCGCTCGAGCAGGTCGCGCTCGCCATCGGCTCGAACGTGAACCTCACCGGTGACGGCGAGCCGGAGCGCGTCGGCACGATCCGCGTCTCCTCGAACCTCTTGCCGATGATCGGCGCGCGGGCCGAGATCGGCCGGCTGTTCACGCGGGAAGAGGACGTCGAAGGTGCTGCGGCGACGGTGATCCTGCATCACGGCACGTGGCTGCGTCGCTACGGCGGTGATCCGGGTGTGCTCGGTAAATCCGTGGTGCTCAACGGCCGCTCCTATCAGATCGTCGGTGTAATGCGCGAAGGCTTTACGCTGCCGCGCGAGGTGCTGCCGACGCTTGGCGGAGCCGAGGAGGCCGAGATTCTGCTGCCGCTCTCGCTTGGGCCGGCAGCGCCGCAAACCCGCAACGGCGAGGACTACAACATCCTCGCA
>DATLLF010000174.1:0-6404 GCA_035537955.1 Vicinamibacterales bacterium
CGTGGAACCCTGCCACCGCCTCGGTCTGCGCGCGCAGCGCAGCTGCGGCTTCGACCTCCTTGCGATGGGCGGCGCGTGTGGCTTCGACGTTCCGGTTGATGTGATCGACCAGTGCGGAATTGAACGTGAGCTGACGCTGGAGGTACGGCGAGAGGATTCGCCAGATGATGGTCGCGATTTTCTGACGGATGCCGGCTGCCGCGGGCGGCTTCTCGAGGATGTTCCAGGCCTGATTCAGCGTTGCGAGCTGGTGGTCATCGACCGGCAGAGGGGGATCCGGCAGCGCGGCGGGCCGCGGAACCGCGCCATCCAGCTGGGTGAGCGCGTCGTTGTAGCGGCGGTCCGCTTCGTCGCGCTCGCGCTCGAGGCGCCGCACCCTGGCTTCGAGCGACTCTGTCATTTATCGATGCGCGCGGGGCCCCACCCGCGCGCGCTCTCACTCGCGGGCGCCGCTTCGCGGCGCTGCCCTCCGGCCGCTCGCTCGAGCTGCAGGCGCTGTGTGTCGGCGGCGCCGATCAGGCCATGCGTGGGGCTGCTCGGCGCGGCGAACTCGCGGCGCGGAATGCGCCCGGCGAGGAACGCCATCCGGCCGGCCTCCACCGACAGCTTCATTGCGGTCGCCATGGCAACCGGATCCTGGGCGAGCGCGATCGCCGTGTTCATGAGCACGCCGTCGGCGCCGAGCTCCATCGCGATGGCCGCATCGGAGGCTGTACCGACACCGGCGTCGACGATCACGGGGACGCGTGCCTGCGCCTTGATGATGCGGATGTTGTTCGGGTTCTGGATGCCGAGACCCGATCCGATCGGCGCCCCCAGCGGCATCACCGCCGCCGCGCCGGCCTCTTCGAGCTTGCGGCAGGTCACAGGATCGTCGTTGGTATACGGCAACACGACGAAACCTTCCTTGACCAGCGTGCGCGTCGCCTCGAGCAGCGCGACGTTGTCGGGGAAGAGCGTCTTCTCGTCGCCGATCACCTCGAGCTTCACCCAGTTCGACAGGCCGACTTCACGGCCGAGCCGTGCGGTTCGCACCGCCTCGTCGGCCGTGTAGCATCCCGCCGTGTTCGGCAGAATGAAGATCTTCGACTGGTCGATGTAATCGATCAGTGATTCCTTCGACTTCGTGAGATCGACGCGGCGCACGGCCACCGTGACCATGTCGGCGCCCGACGCGCGGTGCGCGTCCGCCATCACGGTGTTGGACGGGTACTTGCCGGTGCCCACGATGAGACGCGAGCTGAACGTGCGGCCCGCGATGATGAGTGGATCAGAGTGCATGGATGTTCCCGGTGCCGCCGCCGACGAAGTTCACGATCTCGATTTCGTCGCCGTCATCGATCGTCGTTGAATCGTATGCGTGGCGCTTGACGACAACGAGGTTGTGCTCGACGGCGACGCGCCGCGGATCGACATCGAGGGCGGCGAGCAGTGCACTGATCGACAGCGGACCGGCGAGCTCGTGCGCCTCGCCGTTGAGCCGTATCCTCAAATCTTACTCCAGACATTCGCAGAGAGACCGAATGGCTCGAGCAGTTGATTCAGCCCTTCACCGCCGCTGGTGCGCAGATGCACCGGCAGCGTCACCGGCGGAACGGGACAGTGCCGCGCGGTTGCGAGCACGCGGCGATAGTCCTCGATCGCAGGCCTCATCGAGTGCTCGCGTTCCCAGTACGAGGCCGCGGCGCGGCCGAGCCGTTCCCGCAGCGCGGGATCCGTCGCGAGCCGCCGCATCGCCGTGCGCAGGGAGTGATCTTCGTCGAGGATATCGATGCTCACCGTTACCGGCTCGCGTTCCGACAGGGTTTGCGGCACGGTCCATGTGCGCGGATCGAGCGCCGGGACGTCCGCCGTGTGCGCAAGATCCATTGTGATGGTCGGACGCGCGGCGGCGAGTGCGCGGACCCACGGGCCAGACACTTCTCGCGCGGTCGGCCAGCGCAGGTTGATCGACACATCGCAGCCGGCCACGTACTCCGTGAACAGTTCGTCGTTCTCGACGAAGCCGGTCACGACCACCCGATCGCGCAGGCCAAGGCGGTCGATGTCACCGCGCAGATCGTAGTACGGGGCGGCCTCGCCCGCGAGCACGAGCCGCGCCGCGGGTACGTAGGGAAGCAGCGCAGCGAAAGCGGAGAGCACCTGCGGAATCCGCTTTTCGGCTGTCAGCCCGCCGAACACACCGAAGACGACGTCCTGCGGGTCGAGCCTGTGGCGTGCCCGCACTCGCGCCGCTGCGGCCGCCGCCGCTTCACCCTCCACGCGCGTGCCATGCGCCAGTCGGATCGGCTCCACGCGTGCTCCCGGTGCATCCGCGCGCAGCGACTCGGCGAGGAGCGGCGAGTGCACGGCTGTCAGACGAGACGCGAGCGCCACGAGACGGGTCATCGGCCAGCTGTAATACAGGTGACTCTCGAAACCGGCCACCGCCAGCTCCGCCATGTCCGCCGACGTGTCCGGCTGGCTGGCGGCGAATTCCGCGCGATAGTCGTTCGCGCGGCCGCGCAGCAGCAGCGTCGCCGCGCGTGCGTGATGCAGATGGGCATCGTGGAGCACGACGAGACCGGGAAATCGGAAGACATACGGCCACTGATAATCGTGCGCGCCGGAATTCCCGAGTTGGTAAACCGTCAGGTCGTACGGATTCAGGTGGTTGAGCCACAGAAAATCGTGCGCCGACCGGGCGCCCGCGCTGCTCGTCTGCAGGGGAGTGATCGACTCGTCCACGAACACATCGATGGAGTGATCGGCGGCGAGCGACGCGACCATCTCAGCGCTGTAAGCGGCCACCCCCGTTCGCGACGGCGGCATCGGGCTGAACCACGCGACACGGGCCACGCCTCATTCTAAAGCCAGCCTCGCCGTCGCCTTGGCGCAGGCGGGGCGTGATAGCATTCGGTGGATGGACCCGCTGCGAGAATCGTGGCGGTCCTGGCCGCGTCAGGCTGGTGCCGGGCGCGCTTTTTTTGGCTGCTGCAAGAGAAATTTTTCACAAGCGCGCAGCCGCGTGAGGCCCATGCACGGCTGGATTCCCATCCTCATCATGATCGGCCTCGGCGCCGGGTTCGGAGCATTCAACATCGTCCTCTCGCACCTGGTCGCGCCGAAGAAGCCGACTCCCGAGAAACTGGCGCCGTACGAGTGTGGCATGCCGCCGGTCGGCGATGCGCGTGAACGCCATCCCGTCAAGTTCTACCTGGTGGCGATGATCTTCCTGCTCTTCGATATCGAGGTTGCCTTCCTGTATCCGTTCGCGATGGCGTTGCGCGACCTCGGATGGGTTGGCTTCGTGCAGATCCTGGTGTTCTTTCTGCTGTTGGTTGGCGGCTACGTGTACGTGTGGCGCAAAGGGGTCCTCGATTGGGGACACGAACGCGCGTAGCGGGACGATCAACGATGGACCGATCGATCGATCGGCAGATGAGTCGATAAAACGATGGCTGAACTCGAAATTCCCGTACTGACTACGACCGTCGAGAAAATGGTGAACTGGGCGCGGCGTTCCTCGATCTGGCCGGTCACCTTCGGACTGGCGTGCTGCGCGATCGAGATGATGGCGATGAGCGCGGGGCGTTACGACATCGCGCGGTTCGGCGCCGAGGTGTTCCGTGGGTCGCCGCGGCAGTCGGATCTCATGATCGTCGCCGGGCGCCTGTCGCGCAAGATGGCGCCGGTGCTCCGGCGCATCTACGACCAGATGCCGGAGCCGAAGTACGTGATCTCGATGGGCGCCTGCGCGTCGGTCGGCGGCGTGTTCGACAACTACGCGATCGTCCAGGGTGTGGACCAGGTCGTGCCGGTCGACGTGTTCGTGCCTGGCTGTCCGCCGCGGCCGGAGTCGCTGATCTACGGCATCGTGCAGCTGCAGCGAAAGATCGATCATATGAAGCTGTCGGCCTGACCGATTCTTGTCAACTCCAAACTTCAAACTCCAAATGCCAAAAACTTCCAAACAGAGACGTATGGGTTCTGGAGTGTGGAGTCTCGAATTGGAGTTGACAGCGTCAGTATTAAGAAATGACTGACCTCCTGTATCAACATCTGCCTCAGGGCTCTTTCGAAGCGGTGCCGGCGGCCGACGGCATGCCGACGATTTACGTGCCGCGCGAACAGCTCGTTGCGACCCTTCGCACGCTGCGCGACTCGCCGGAACTTCGCTTCGGCTTCCTCGCCGACATCGTCGGCGTGGACTTCTATCCGCGGGAGCCTCGCTACGAAGTGGTGTACCTGCTCGCCAGCCTGGGCACCGGCGGATTCGGCGACGCGCCGAGACGGCTCCGCTTGAAGGTGCGCGTGCCCGGGAACGATGCCGTGCTGCCCACGGTCCGTCATTTGTGGAAGGCCGCCGACTGGGCCGAGCGCGAGCTGTGGGACATGTTCGGGATCCGCATCGACGGACATCCGGATCTGCGGCGCCTCCTCATGCCGGAAGACTGGGAAGGGCACCCCATGCGCAAGGACTATCCGGTCCAGATCAAGCAGCCGGTGAAGACGTACGAGCCGCTGCAGGTATCGGAGGAGGAGTTCGTCGCCAACATTCAGGCGTCCCGTGACCGCTCCAAACGTTGATGCGCTTCCGCGGATGACGAGCGAGCAGGAGACCGCGCGTGTCAGGGCGATCTTCGAAGCCACGATCGCCCTGCACGAGCGTGTGGCTGCCGCGGACTTCGCGCCGGTGGTCCAGGCCGCGAATGCGATTCGCGCATCACACCGCGCCGGGGGCAAGCTGCTGATCTTCGGCAACGGCGGGAGCGCTGCCGACGCGCAGCACATGGCCGCGGAGCTCGTGAACAGGCTGCAGCGGGAGCGAGCGGCGCTCGCCGCGCTCGCACTGTCGACCGACACGAGCATCCTGACGTCGATCGCCAACGACTACACCTTCGACCGTGTCTTTGTGAGGCAGATCGAGGCGCTCGGCCGCCCGGGAGACGTCGCCCTCGGCATCTCGACCAGCGGCGGCTCGCCGAGCGTGGTGAGGGCGCTCGAGGCAGCGCGTTCGCGCGGTCTGAAGACGATTGCGTTGACGGGGCGCAATGGCGGGGGAGCGGCCGCGGCGGCCGACATCCACGTCAACGTGCCCTCGGATTCGACGGCACGGATCCAGGAAGTCCACCGCACCCTGATCCACGCGGTGTGTGAGTTGGTGGAATCAGGAGAGTGATCGTGTCGACTCCATTTGGAGTTGTCACAGTTCAGGTTTCGTCATGACGACAACCGATATTCGCACGGAAACAATGACCGTCAACATGGGGCCGCAGCACCCCAGCACGCATGGCGTTCTGCGCCTGGTGCTGGAGCTGTCGGGCGAGACGGTCGTCAGCGCCGCCACGACCATCGGCTACCTGCATACCGGTATCGAGAAGACCGCCGAGCAGAAGAAGTGGCAGCAGATCATCAATCTCGTCGAGCGGATGGATTACCTCGGCGCGCAATCCAACAGCCTGGCGTTCAGCCTGGCGGTCGAGCGGCTTCTCGGCGTCGAAGACAAGATGCCGACGCGCGTGAAAGACATCCGCGTCCTCCTTGCGGAACTGCAGCGCATCGCCAGTCACCTGGTCTGGCTCGCCACGCATGCCCTCGAGATCGGCGCCGTCTCCGTGATGATGTACTGCTTCCGCGAGCGGGAGCTGCTGCTCAACATCAACGAAATGCTCGCCGGGTTCCGCATGTTCCCGGCGTTCATACGCATCGGCGGGCTTCGCGAAGACCTGCCGGTGGGGTTTCACGATGCGGTGAAGGCGTTTCTCGATCGCTTCCCTGGCAAGCTCGAGGAATACACCGGGCTGCTGACGAAGAACCAGATCTGGCTGAAGCGCACGAAAGGCGTCGGCGTCCTTTCGAAGGACGACACGATCAGCTACGGCCTCGTCGGTCCGATCGCGCGCGCCGTCGGCATCGGCTACGACGTTCGACGGGCTTTCCCCTATTCCGGCTATGACACGTACCAGTTCGACGTTCCGGTGCTGACGGGCGGAGACGTCTACGACCGCTACATGGTGCGCATCGAGGAAATGCGCCAGAGCGTGCGCATCTGCCGGCAGGCGCTCGAGCGTATCTCGCCACGGGGCGTCTTCGACATTCAGGATTACCGGATCGTGCCGCCGCCGAAAGACAAGGTCTATACCGAGATGGAGGCGCTGATCCAGCATTTCCTCATCTATTCGCAGGGGTTCACGGTGCCGCCGGGCGAGGCGTACGTGCCGGTTGAAGGACCGCGCGGCGAGCACGGCTTCAGCATCGTGTCGGACGGCACCAACCGTCCGTACCGGATCAAGCTGCGCGCGCCCTCGTTCTATGCCTGCCAGGCGGTGCCCGAGATCATCGTCGGCGGGATGATCGCCGACGTCATCGCCGTCATCGGCTCGACCGACGTCGTTTTGGGAGACGTGGATCGATGAGCTTCC
>DATLLF010000175.1:0-7829 GCA_035537955.1 Vicinamibacterales bacterium
ATGACGAAGCGTGTCCCGTCAGGAGAGACGTCGAAATCACGGCCCGTTAACCGGTAGCGACCCTTGAAGACCACCGCCGGCTTGCCGACGGTGAAGCTCGGAGTCAGCTCGATGCCCACGACGACGACATCGGAGCCCCGACGGTAGAACAGCTCGCGGCCATCGCGGCACCAGATCGGATTCAGCCCACCTGCCTCGGAGACGAGTTGCTTGGCGCCGGGTCCGGGGAAAGGCTGCACGTAAACGTCGTCGCGGCCGGACTCGTTGGAGGTGTACGCCATCCAGCGTCCGTCAGGCGAGACACGCCCTCCATATTCACCTGCCGCTGTCTGCAGCCAGGGCCGCGCCCGACGATCATCCAGCGAGACCACCCAGATATCGTCGTGGGTACTGGTTCCCTTGGTCGTAAAGACGATGTTGCGGCCATCCGGCGTCCACGAATTCGGATCGGGCCAGAACGGAAGCGGGTTCGCCCACACGAGTTCGACGGGAGAGCGACCGTCGAGCCGATGAAGGTACAGCCCGAACGTGTTCTCGCCGCGCTTGGATCCCACCACGATCGACTTGCCGTCCGGCGCCCACACCGGATCGCGACTGTAGCCGTCAAATGTCAGCCGTGTGCGTGGCTTCGCCGCTCGGCGACACGTAGACAATGTTGCGGCCGTCCGGTGACACCGCCAGCGGACCCTGACTCCAGATCGGCGTGTCGTTGGTGACAATGGGCGCATCGGGGGGAAGAGCGATCGCGAAATGTCCTTCCGTCGCATCTGAACGTGGCGACCAGCGCGTAGACAGCGCCCATACCGCGACGGACGCCACGAGTGCCGTCAGGCCCCATGAGATCCACAAACCCGAGCGGTGCACTGCCGAGTTCGGCGCGGCTGGCTCCACGCCGATGTGTTCAAGTTCCCATCGCGCGTCGCCGATGTCGCGCAAACGTCGCGCGGGATCGCGCTCGAGACAGCGCCCGAGCAGCCGTCGGACCGCAGGCGGCGTCATGGACGGCAGCGCGCTCCAATCGGGATCCGACTTGAGGACCGTGGCCAGCACTTCGGATGACTCTGCGCCGTCGAACGCGCGGCGTCCCGACAGCATTTCGTAGAGGACGACGCCAAATGCCCAGATGTCGGCACGCTTATCGACGATCTTGCCCTTCGCCTGTTCCGGCGCCATGTACGCGGCAGTGCCGAGGATCACCCCCATCCCGGTCATCTGGGCTGACGTGAACGTCGGCGAGTTCATCGCATCGTACGGGCCCCCGGCCTCTACAGGAGCGACGGCCTTCGCCAGGCCGAAATCGAGTACCTTCACCGCGCCGTCGTGGCGAACCTTGATATTGGCGGGCTTCAGATCACGATGGACGATCCCGACGTCGTGGGCGGCATCGAGCGCGTCGGCAATCTGCCTCGCAATCGCCACCGCCTCGTTGAGCGGGATCGGTCCGCGCGCGATGATCGCCGACACGTCCTCTCCGTCGACGAGCTCCATCACGAGCGCACGCGTGCTTCCGCCTGAGGCTTCGAGCCCATAGATCTGTGCGATGTTCGGATGGTTCAACGCGGCGAGTGTCTGCGCCTCTCGTGTGAAGCGGCCGAGGCGTTCGGCATCCACTGCGAAGAGCTCCGGAAGCACTTTGATCGCCACGCTGCGATTGAGCTGAGTGTCGCGCGCGCGATAGACCTCGCCCATTCCGCCTGCACCGAGCGGCCCGGTGATTTCATACGGACCAAGGCGAGTGCCAGCGGCGATCATTGCGCCCCCGCTTTCGCCAGCGACCGTTTCAGCTCCTCGATCCAGTTCACCACGACGCGCATCGTGCCTCCCTGTGCGCCACGCCGCAGCATGAGGAATCGTCCTTCCGGTGTGACGTCATAGTTGGGCACCGAGAGGCCCTGGCCGAAGTCGTACACATCCGCAAAGAGAGGGGTCGGTTTCCCGAGAAGCGGCTCGGCGGCGGTGCCATCAAAGGCGACTGAGACGATCTGGTGATTACCGCGGAAGAAGATCTCTCGCCCCGATGGGTGCCAGCGCGCCTGGACGCCGCCGCCTTCGGAGATCGGCCATGCGCGATCGAGTTCCGGATACCGACGAACGTAGATCTCCGGCTGCCCGGATGCGTTCGACTGGTAAATGAGCCAGTGCTTGTCAGGCGATAAATGCGGACTGCCTTCGTATGCGGCGGTCGCGACCAGGGGCTTGGGAGGGAACGCGCCGCTGATCGACAGGAGGTAGATGTCACCGGCGGTTTCCGGCAGGAGGCGAATCGCCATGAACGAATCGGCGTCGGGACCGGGTGACCCCGGAGATGTGTTGGCGTCGGCGTGGGGAACGGCCGCGGCCTTTCCGCCGCCGTCGGCCGAGACCCAGAACGGCACGTTGTAGCGTCGGACGACGACCTTCGTGCCGTCGGCCGTCCACGTCGGAAAGTTCGTGCCGACGGCGGCCGGCGCGATGACGGCACGCGTGCCGCGCACGAGATCGATCAGATCGACGACGCTGCCATCACGCTCGATGGCGATACGGCGTCCGTCGAGCGAGATACGTGGAGTTCCGTAGCTGCCGGGTGGCAGTCCGAGCGGCAGCTCCGAACCATCGCGGCCGACGGAGACCAGTCGTTTGCTGTCGAAGTTCGCGGGCACGTACGCGAGCGTTCCTGTTGCCGAGAGCTGAAAACCGAGGCTCCCTGTACGCACTGTCCCGACGATTCCCGGAGGAATGATCTGGACCGCGGCTCCACTCGTTGTCGCCGTGCCGGGGTCGAATGGCACTGCCCACACACCACCATCGCGGCCGAAGAGCAGGTGACCTGTCGGCGACCATACCGGGGTGGTACCACCTTCGACGACAACGGAGCGGGCTCCGCCGTCGCTGGGAATGGACTCGATGCGCGGCGCCCCTTGCGCCGCCGTCAGGCGTGTGAACAGGAGAAACCGTCCCCCCGGAAGCGGAAGAGGATCGGCGTGCAGCACCTCACCCTGTAACGTGTCGAGCGACGTCAACTGCCGCGGTTCGCCCCCTTCGGCCGGCGCTCGCCACAGCGAGCCGCCGCGGATGAAGAAGACGTGCGTCTGTCCCCACGCGAGGCTGACACCGGAGACGAAGTCGCCGCCCGATGTAATCGTCCGGAGCTGACCGTCGGTCAGGGAGATGCGCGTCAGCAGCGTCGCGTTGCTGATGAACGCGACGCTGCGACCGTCCGGAGAAAACGTGCCACCGCCAGACGTGCCGGCCAGGTCCACCGCTTCGGCCGCGTCCAGACGTCGAACGAAAAGGCGGCGTTGTCCATTTCTGACGCCGACCATTGCGACTGACTTGCCGTCCGGTGAGATGGCAATCCCGCCCTGCCGTCCGGCAACGGGCTCGACGTCTGGCGGAAAGACGATATCGAGGTTGACCACGTCTCGAAGAACACGGTCACTCTGTCGTGTCTGCCACAACGCCCACGCCGCGACCGCGATGGCCATGGCGGCGAGCGCCCACGGCAGCACGCGGGTGACACGCCAGAGCGACGGGCCGTTGATCGTGACCGGTGTTTCGTCCGGAGGCGTCGCGCCAAGGCTGATGCGCGCTTCGCCGATATCGCGCAGGCGCTTGTGCGGGTCTCGTTCGAGACAGCGTTGGAGCAGCTGGAGAAGGTAAGAAGGCGTTGCCGGTGGCAGCGCGCTCCAGTCGATGTCCTGGCGCAGGGTCGCCGCCATGAGGTCCGAGAGCGTCTCCCCCTCGAACAGCCGCGTCCCCGTCAGCATTTCGTAGAACACCGCGCCGAACGCCCAGATGTCCGCGCGCTTGTCTACCGCTTTTCCTCGCGCCTGCTCCGGCGCCATGTACGCGGCGGTGCCGAGTATGACGCCCATCTCGGTCATCTGGGGAGAGGTAAACGTCGGCGAGGGCATCGCTTGGTGAGGGCCAGCCGCCACGGGGTCCATTGCCTTGGCCAGCCCGAAATCGAGGATCTTGACGGTGCCGTCCTCCCGCACCTTTATGTTGGCGGGCTTGAGATCGCGATGGATGATGCCGCGCTCGTGCGCCGCTTCGAGCCCCTCCGCGATCTGGCGTGCGATCGGCATTGCCTCATCGAGCACTATCGGCCCGCGTGCGATCCGCGCGGTGAGATCCTCACCGTCGGCCAGTTCCATCACCAGCGCCGGCGGCTGCTCGATGACGCCGTAGACCTGCGCGATGTTCGAATGGTTGAAGGCGGCGAGCGTCTTCGCTTCGCGTTCGAAGCGTTTCAACCTTTCGGGGTCGCCGGCGAACGGTTCGGGAAGCACCTTGATGGCGACGTCGCGATCGAGCGTGGTGTCGCGGGCGCGGTACACCTCCCCCATACCGCCAGCGCCGAGCACTGACAGGATTTCGTACGGGCCGAGTCTGGCGCCGACGCTGAGATGCACCTGGGTGTGGGCAGATTATAGGACCAGCGACGGCTCAGCGGCGTGACGGCTCGCGCTCGACGATCCAGATGTCCGCCTCGGCTCGCGCTGCGCCGTAGTAGATGGTGCGATTGTCCGGGCTAACGGCAAACAACTCGTTGATCACGGCTGGCGCTGGAAGACGGACGTCGACGGCGGTGCGCTGGCGCGTCACCGTGTTCAGCACGACCAGTTCGGTGCCGTTCTTCCCGAAATAGACGACGCGGCGACCGTCGGCGAGAAACTTCACCGCGTACGCTTCGTCGTTGTTGTACTCGGTCGTGGCCTGCGTCGCAAAGTCGTAGGTGCCGATACCAGACGGCCGTCCACTGTCAGAGATGAGGATTCCCGACAGCCGTGTGCCGTCAGGTGACCATGCCTGCGGGTTGAAGTATTTGTTTCCAAGGCGCGTACCGCGGAGTTCGGTCGGGGATACGCCGGCGACCGGCGGCAACGGGGCCGTGTAGACGACTCGGCTCGAGTTGGAAACAAAGGCAATCTTGTCTGACCTCGGCGAGACCTGGATGTACACGACGCCTGGCGCTTCGCCGGCGATCTTGCGCAGGTTGCTGCCGTCGAGCCCAATCATCCACGCCGCCCAGTTGCCGTCGCGGTTGGAGTAAAAGAGGAGCGACCGCCCGTCGGGCGTGAAGATCGGCCCGCGATCGCGTGGCGCATCGTCGGTCACACGCCGCATGCGCCCGTCGGGCGACCCGACGAAGACGTCCTCCTGACGATCTCCGAGGTTATAGAACGCGATCAACTTGCCGTCAGGCGAGACGCTGCTCGGGATCCGGGAGTTGTTCTGCGTGTCGAGCAGAACCGGTGTTCCCGCACGCTCGCTGGAGGGGTCGAACGGTATTGCCACCGGATTGACCGCCGCGACACGCGATCGGAAAACGAGCCGCGCCCCGTCCTTCGACAGACGCGGAATCGCAGCCGAGGCCTGCACACCCGTAGTAATCGGTTCGGGCACGCCCTGCGTTTGCCCGCTCGATTCGTCGATCGCGATTCGCCACAGGTTCATGGCCCCGCCGCGGTCACTCGCAAAATAGATGAAGCGGCCGTCAGGGGTCCATACCGGCGACCAGTCGATCGCGGCATCCTGCGTGACAGGCACTCGGGCGCCGCCTGCTGCGGCGACGGTGTAGATGTCGCGCTGTCCACCGGTGTTGCTCCAGTACACGATTCGTCGTCCCGACGGGGACCAGGACGGCTGCACGCCGTCTCCCTCCACCACCTTCCGCGGTGAACCACCGGTCGCACTCACGGTGTACACGTTGCTGTCGCCGGTACGCGAGGCGGGATCGATGATCTCCTCGGTGCCGAAGGCGATCTGGCTGCCGTCCGGAGACCAGGCGGGATGGAATCCGGCGTCGGTGATCCTCCGGACCGATTCTCCGGTCGCGCCCGCGATGAAGATCCCACCGACATCGTCCGACTCGTGAAATGCGATCAACGATCCGTCGGGGGAAAAAGCTGCTCCCCCTTCGTCGCGCTGCGGATCGTTGACGATAGGTGTCGCGTTGCGTCCGCCCACGCGCTGTGCATAGATATCCCACCCGCCGTTGATGCGGGTCGAGTACGCGACGGTGCTGCCATCGGGGGAAATCGTCGGTCCGGTCTCCTCGCCGGCGGTTTCGCTGATGCGGGTGAAGCGGCTCCACGGTTCCTCCGGCGCTGCCTCCGATCCGCGGAACCACCACGATGCGGCAGACGCAACGGCCACGACGATGGTCAGCGCCCACGGCAGCCAGGCTGCGCTCGCTCTTCGGGCGATCATCTGCTCGGCGGGCGAGACCGCAATCGTGCCCGACGCGGTCGAGATCGTCGTCAGCGTTTCGAGCGAGAACGCCAGATCGTTCGCCGATTGGAATCGAAGCTCGGGAGGTTTTTCCAGGCACCGTCGCACGATGCGATCGAGACCGGAAGGAATCGACAGCCGCGCAGCGTCCAGATCCGGCGGATCCCTGGACAGAATCGCGCTCATCGTGTCCGCGGTGGTTTCTCCTGTGAACGCCCGCTGGCCGCTGAGCATCTCGTAGAGCACGGCGCCGAAGGCGAAGATGTCGGTCCGATGATCGACGGGTAGACCGCGCACCTGCTCGGGCGCCATGTAGCCGAACGTCCCGAGCACGAGGCCGGTGCTCGTGGCGACGCTCGGGCCGCGTGTCACGTCAGGTTGGCCGAGGTCGACCGACTTGGCGAGGCCGAAGTCGAGAATCTTGACCTGATCGTCGCGCGTGATCATCACGTTCTCGGGCTTGAGATCGCGATGGACGATGTCGCGTGCGTGCGCCGCGGCGATGCCCCTGGCGATCTGCAGGCCGTAGGCCACGGCTCGCCTCGCGTTCAGGGGACCGGCCGCAAGCCTGGCGCGGAGCGTCTCGCCGTCGAGCAGTTCGGTCACGACGAATGTGCGGTCTGCGTCCCGTCCGAACTCGAAGATCGAGAGGATGTTCGGATGCGACAGCTTCGCGACGCTCATTGCTTCACGCTCGAAGCGCGCCCGTGCTTCGCGATCGCCGGCGAGCTGCTCGGCGAGTACTTTGATGGCCACCTCGCGATCCAATCGCGAGTCGCGGGCGCGATAGACCTCGCCCATTCCGCCTTCGCCGAGCGGCGAAACGATTTCGTACGGACCGAGTCTGGCGCCGGTGTTCAGCTGCAAATGAGTGCGCCGATTATAGGTCGGAGTCGCCGCCGCGATCGCGACGTCGCTGCGGACATGACGGTGTCGCGTCCTGAGTGGGTTATAGTCGCCGCCACGTGAGACACCGAACGACGACAAAATCTCGTCCCGCCCTGAGGACGCGATGAACACGGGAGAGATGCTGGGATCGTATCGCGTTCTCGATAAGCTTGGCGAAGGGGGAATGGGGGAGGTCTACCGCGCGCGCGACACCCAGCTCGAGCGGGACGTCGCACTCAAAATTCTTCCTCAGACGTTGGCCGCCGATCCCGATCGTCTGGTCCGCTTCGAGCGCGAGGCGAAGGCCCTCGCGTCCCTGAACCACCCGAACATCGCCCAGATTCATGGCGTGGAGGGGAGCGGCCTCACGCGTGCCATCGTGATGGAACTGGTCGAAGGGGAGACGCTTGCCGATCTCATCGCGCGGCCGTCCGGCGGCCCGATCGAGGTCAACGAAGCGCTCGACTTCGCGCGTCAGATCGCCGAGGCGCTCGAAGCCGCACACGAAGCAGGCATCATCCATCGCGACCTCAAGCCCGCCAATATCAAAGTCAGGCCGGATGGCACGGTAAAGGTCCTCGACTTCGGCCTCGCGAAAGAGGCCAGTCCTGCAGGCGGCGATCGCAGCGCATCGCCGACGTTCACGAGCCCGGCGATGACGGCGGCGGGGGTGATACTTGGCACCGCTGCCTACATGGCGCCGGAGCAGGCGCGCGGCAAGGTCG
>DATLLF010000176.1:0-20731 GCA_035537955.1 Vicinamibacterales bacterium
TTGTAGGACTCGATGGCGCCGAACTCGATCCGCGCACGGCGCCGTGCTTCATGCGGGTTCGTTCCCGACGCGATCAGGTCGTCCTCCCTTCGTTCGATGTGGAGGCGTAATTCCTCTCGCATCTCGCGTTCGAAGCGCGCGCGGGATATGAGCGCCGTGATGGCGTTCAGCAGCGAGCGCATGCCTACACCTCGCCCGGGCGCGCCTTCAACGCGGCGCCCATGATGCCGACCATCCGGTTCCAGCCGTCCGTCTGCTCCCGGAGACGCTTTTTCCCGGCAGCGGTGAGGTTGTAGTACTTCGCGCGCCGATTGTTATCGGACGTGCCCCACTCGGCCGAGAGCATTCCCTGCCGCTCGAGACGGTAGAGAGCCGGATACAGCGCTCCCTGTTCCAGCGCGAGCGCGCCCCGTGTCATCTGCTGCACGCGCAGCAACACCCCGTAACCATGCAGTTCGCCCAGGGATACGGCCTTGAGTATGAGGAGGTCGAGCGTGCCCGGAAGGATGCCTGCCGGATCGTCAGCCATGTCACTCCTAAACAGCTTAGGTGACAGAGATCCTACGATCCACCGGCCGGGCCGTCAAGTCGAATCGTCAGTCGCGGCGGTCCGGCTTTTCGCGCGTGTACCTGACAGCCAGCGTGCTTCCCCACGTGACGGGAATGAAGATCACCGTTGGGTCGAGCGCGTTGCCCCACACGTCGAACCCTTTGAAGTCGCCGACGCGCGTCACTCGAGACGTATCGAGGGATTCCGGCGAACCGCGCGGATACCAGCGTTGACCCGAGTACTCCACGAAGATTGAATTTGTACCCTGCGGCGGCCCTCCAATACGAACATGCATTGGAACGTGTGGAGTGCGGCCGCCGGTTCCCACTTCCGCGGGGGAGCCTTCCGTGCGACTGGGCAATGGCGGCTCGGTCACCGGAGGCGCAACGACGTCAGGCCGCGGCAACTGCATCTCCAGCAGCTGCGTCGTCTCGGAAGGAGGACCGCCGGCCTGCGGAGCAAGGCCGGCGGGAGGCACGGTACGGGGCGGCGCCGGCAGCGTGGAGGGGATGCTTCCGCTCGTGCCAGTCAATTCTCCCGTTCGAGGCCGTTCGTACGGCTGCATTCGCCCGCCCGCGAGCGGCACGAGTACGACGCTATACGGCTCGAGCGTCGTTCGTGTGTAGAGCGGAACGCCCATGTAGAAGCCGCTGCGGACCATTTCGTTCGCGTTGAAATAGATCTGCGCGCCGGCGGGTAAGTACATATTGCCAGCATGCATGATGGGCTCGCCACTCAGGTACCACGGCTCGTTTTCGGCGGTCACGGTCGGCAGCGGCGTCTGGACCAGTAACTGCGCGCCAGGCGACGCGACGGCAATAACGAGAGCGATCGACAAAGACGCGAACAAAGCTCTACCGTGCATGGCTGGGGCCTCCGCTGTCATGCGCAGCCATCTTCGTACCATCGTGTAGTTCGCTGATTGGACCGGATTCAAAGAGATTGGACTGCGCTCTGGTCCCTGAATGCGTCCCAGGTTGACCAATGGCTCGCAGCCAAAGGAATATTGGACATTCTGCCTGCGGAGGATCGGGTTCACAGTAGGTCGCCTGGAGAGACCCAGATGATTCAGCAGATCGAAAGGCAGTTCGACCGCGAAGCGCGGCCGCTCTACTCACACCTGGTCAGCCTGCTCGAGGCGGCCATCGCGCGTGGCGAGTTGGCTTCCGGATCACGACTCCCCCCGGAGCGCGAGCTCGCCAGCAGGTTGCGGATAAGTCGCACCACCGTCGTCAGCGCGTACCGCGAGCTCGAGTCGAAAGGGCTCCTTCGCGGATACGTGGGTCGCGGAACGTTCGTATGTGCAGCGCCCGAGCCTTCAGGCACTCCGTTCGCGTGGCGCGGCAAGATCGCGTCTGCCGCGCTGCGGTCGTCCGACCCGACGATGAGAGATGCGATCCGGCATTCGGCCGACACGCGGCTCCTTTCGCTCGCGGCGGGTGAGCCGGCGATCGATCGTTTCCCGACCGATGCCTTTCATCGCGCAATCGAACACGTGCTGAGAAAGGACGCCCGCGCGACATGGCGTCACGGGCCCACCGAAGGACAGCCCGCTCTTCGTGAAGCGATCGCCGAGCGATTCCGCGTGCCCGTCGAGAGCGTGCTGATCATCGCCGGCGCGCAGCAGGGCCTCGACCTGTTGGCGCGCTGTCTCATCGATCCGGGCGATGCGGTCATCATGGATCGCCCCGGATATCTTGGTGCGATCCAGGCGTTCCGTGCAGCGGGCGCGAAGCTGATTGGCTGGGACGTGCTCAGGGGAGACGTCGACGAGCTCGAAGACCTGCTCGTCCGCTACCGCCCCAAGCTCATTTACACGAACCCGACATTCCAGAATCCCACGGGCATCACGATGCCCATCCGCATGCGCCGCGAGCTGCTGAAGCTGGCGGAGCGTTATCGCGTGCCGATCGTGGAGGACGGAACCTATCGGGAGCTCTACTTCAACGAAGCGCCGCCAGCATCGCTGCACGACCTGGACGCGCAGAACCTCGTCATCCACTTGAACAGCTTCTCGAAGGTACTTGCGCCGGGTCTACGGCTTGGATGGTTGAGCGCCACGCCATCGATCGTCGACCAGATCGCGATCATCAAGCAGCGGCTCGATCCGCACACGCAGAACCTCGTGCAGTTTGCGATGGCTCGCCTGATCCGCGACGGCAGCTTCGACGCGCACCTGAAGATGCTTCGCGCCGAGCACGCACGCCGGTGCGCTCAAATGCTGACGGCGATCCAGGCACATGTGCCGCCGGGGGCGCTGCGCTTCGCACGTCCGCAGGGAGGGCTGTATCTCTGGTGCCGTCTGGCGCGCGGGCTCAACGCTCGAACCGTGCTGCAATATGCGCTCGAAGAGGGTGTCGCGTTCGTCCCTGGCGACGCCTTCTATGCGGATCCCGCCGGCGAGTCCGAGCTTCGTCTCTGCTTCTCGAGCGTGTTGCCGTCGACCATCGATGAAGCGGTGAAGAAGCTGGCATCGAGCCTGTCGGCGGCCGCGCCCGTCGCGCGGGGCGAGTTCGTGGCGATCGCCTGAGACGACGAGCGAGCAGACGATCGGCCGGCACTGACCCACGCGAGTCGCGTGAGCATCGAGCCGGCGATCGTCGACAGCGCGGCGATCTGTCGTGCCATCCGCGATCGCCCCGTCAGCGCTCTCAGCAGCAGCGGCACTGGCCCGCTCAGCACTCCCGCGGCGCGCACGAGAGAGAGCGGCCGGCCTTGGTTGAGAGCCTGAAACTTCGTGCTGTCGGAGAGCTCGATGTGCGCGCCGATTGCCGTTTCGATCAACGCCGCGCCGATGCCGATTCTGTTCAACGCGCGGTCGTGATGCCCCAGCAACTCGAGGATCGATACCGCCGATCCGAGGCCTGATGCGCCGAAGTGCAGCGGCAGCAGGCGCGCGTTCCTCGACCACGCCGGAATTGCCGTCGCGCCGAGCAGGACACCCGTGTAGGTCGACAGCACGAGCCCCGTCGCGGCCGACAGCACACCGGCGGCGTCAGCGATAACGCGCACCGGCAGCCGCCCTTCCGTCGCGCGGTGCGCAAGCTCCGCGAACGCCGCTGCGGCCGCTGCGTTCGAAAACGTCACCAGCGTCCAGGCGCCCACCGACATCGGGCTGCGCAGCTTGAACACCCGAAGCATGTTCAGAAAGCGCTCGGGGCGTCCGAGATCCGAGATCAGCAGCGGCGGTGAAAGGGCCGCACCCGCGGCGGCGATCCAACGTGCATCACGCACGAGGTCGCTGCGAGCGCCGGTTCGGCGGGCCACGGCGGCGATCAATGCCGCCGCCCCCGCGGCGCCGCCGATGAAGAAATACGCGGGCACTTCCCACG
The DNA here is from genome assembly GCA_035537955.1 of Vicinamibacterales bacterium. Taxonomy (GTDB): domain Bacteria; phylum Acidobacteriota; class Vicinamibacteria; order Vicinamibacterales; family 2-12-FULL-66-21; genus JACDCA01. The sequence continues at coordinate 3,883 of DATLLF010000176.1, forward strand.
TCCACACAGGTGGCTTCAACGCGGAGTAGCCATAATAGCTGTCGACGGATTGGTGTCGGGAATCGCCGTTCACGGCCTTGGTGCAGAAAAGGGCGAGCTCTGACTGGTGGACAGATCGGCGGCCGTGATGAAGCGTCCAAGCCGTGGCGCATACGCACGCCAGCCCGTCTGCGTGATCAGACGGCGCAGCGCGGCAGGCGCCGCCTCGCCGGTGACGTCGATCGTCGCTGACCAGACTTCCGGCGAATCACCGAGGTCCATCAGGATGCTGTGATCCGCTCCATTGAACTGTCCGAGACCGTGGACGTTGAACTTGATCCCGGGCAGTACGCGCGCGATGGCCGAACGGACGGCGGGTTGTGCGCCGAGCGGCGGCGCTTGTTCGAGCGCCGAAAGCGCGGCCGTCGGCGGCAGGTTGACGAGCATCAGCCGGCGGAACTCCGGCGGCGGCTGGCGAATCGTCGACGCGATCCGCGTCGTCTGCGTGTCCGCGTCCGCCGCTTCCGGACTGTCCGCGGTGAGCCTCGGTACCGCGGCCTGGTTCAACCTGCGGCGGCGCGCCCGTGTCACGAGGAAAAGCGAGATGAGGAGTGCCTGCGCCCCGGCCACCGATTCGATTGCGGGGAGCAGAGGCGACACGGGCGTCGCGGCGTGCAACGCTCGGTAGAGCCCTTCAGCGCCGTGCACGAGAAGAGAAAGGCTGACGAGCAGCAGCACGATCCTGACGATCATCTGGAGGGGACCCTGACACAAACGCGAGCATCGCACCGGCTGCCATCAGTCCGGCGGCGACGACCGCAGACGCCCACGCCGGCCTCAGGTTGACCGTGGGCACTTCCGGGTGCGAGGGGAGATTGTACTCTTCGGGGCGGCCGCGGAAGACGAAGATCGCATGCGCGCCGCCGACGCTCGTCGCCTGCGGATCATACACGACCGCATCGTCGATGCCTCGCAGGCGCAACTCGTCCACCCGCGCGGCGGCCCGCTCGCGCAGCTCGCCGATCTCGCCGAACTGAATTGACTGGGTCGGGCAGGCGGTGGCACACGCCGGCTGCAGCCCCACTTTCTGCCGGTCGTAGCAGAAGGTGCACTTGAACGCGCGTCCGTCGCCGGGCCGGCGACCGACAACTCCAAAAGGGCATGTGACGATGCAGTAGCCGCAGCCGTTGCAGACGTCCGGCTGAATGTAGACACCGCCGAACTCGGTGCGTACGATCGAGCCCGTCGGGCAAGCCTCGAGACAGCCGGCGTTCTCGCAGTGCTTGCACACGTCCGACGAGAAGTCCCAGCGGAACGCGTTGCTTCGATAGCCGGCATCAGCCTCTGCGATCGCGCCGTCCGGATCGAGCGCCCGCTCGACGAACTTGACGTGCCGCCACGTGGAATGATCGAGCGCTCCGGTGTTGTCGTAGGAGGCCCCGCTGAACGTGAACCCGTCCGCAGGCACGCCGTTCCATTCCTTGCAGGCGACCTCGCACGCCTTACAGCCGATGCACAGGGTGGAGTCGGTTAGGAATGCTGTAATCATGTCAACTACGAACTGCAAGCTTCAAACTGCAAAAAGTCGAAACTTCAAGAACGAGAGCTCGAGCGCCCGCCGGCTCACTGCAGAGCGTTGTCATGCCACTTTTCAGTTTTTGAAGTTTGAAGTTTGCCGTTTGTAGTTAAGCGTCGAACGGAACACACCAGTGCCTTCGCCTCCATGATCCTGACGTTGGGCTCCTGCGAAATGGCGACGAGGTCGTTGACGACGTCTCCGGTGACGAGGCCGCGGCCGCCGAAATGATACGGGAGGCCGACCTGATGAACGGTTCGCCCGTGCACCGTCAGCGGACGCATGCGCGGCGTGACGAGCGCGCGCGCGCGCACTTCGCCGCGTGGCGTGGCCACGATCATCATGTCGCCGTTGCGCACTCCTGATTCGCGCGCAAGTTCGGGCGAGATCTCCGCGAACAGTTCCGGCTGCAGCTCCGCGAGATGTGACAGCGTTCTCGTCATGCCGCCCGCCGTGTGGTGCTCGGTCAGCCGGTACGTCGTCAGCACGTGTGGATAACGGGGATCGCCGGGCGAATCCGAGTACGAATTGTCTTCACGTGCGAGGGAAAGCGCCGCCGGATTCACCTGCTGCGCGTAGACGGGATTCTGCACCGGCGACTCCAGCGGTTCGTAGTGCGCGGGCAGCGGACCGTCCTTCAAACCGCTTGCTACCCAGATCCATCCGACTCCGTCCGGATGCATCACGAATGGCGCGTCACCTCGAATTGCAGCATCTCCTCTCGCGTCTGGTGGAGGCACGTAGTCGGGGCGCTTGTCGCGTGAGAAGTCGGCGTTATCCAGTCCGGTCCACTCCGACCGGGCGTCATCCCACCACACCAGCTTCTTGCGCTCGCTCCACGGACGGCCATCGGGGCGCGCCGAAGCGCGGTTGTAGAGGATGCGGCGGTCCGCCGGCCATGCGTATCCCCAGCCATGGCCGTAGACCCCCGAGGCGTTGCGCTCGCGCGCGCGATTGCGTCCGTGTTCGTACACGCCCGAGTAGATCCAGCAGCCGCAGGCGGTCGTGCCGTCATCACGGAGGAAGCGAAAGCCGTCCAGCACGTTGCCGCTCGAGAGATCGTGCCCGTTGATCTCGCGGAGCACGACGTCCATATCAGGCTCCGCATGCGGCCCGACCGTCGGATAGTTCCACGTCAGAGCGCGGAGCGCGGTGTTGCTGGTACGAGGATCGGCGGCGGCGCGCGCCTTGAGCCTGCGTCCGAGGTGATAGACGAACCACGCTTCGCTGCGCGCGTCGCCGGGAGCTTCGACCGCCTTCTCGTGCCATTGCAGCAGGCGCTGCGTGTTGGTGAAACAGCCGTCCTTCTCGGCATGGGCCGCTGCGGGAAAGAAGAATACTTCCGTGCCGATCTCGCTGGTGCGAAGCTCACCACGCGTGATCTCCGGCGAATCGAGCCAGAATGACGCGGTCTCTGTTTCGACCATGTCGCGGATTACGAGCCACTTCAGGTTGGCCATCGCACGGCGTTCGAGTCTAGCGTTCGGCGCGCCCACCGCCGGGTTCTGCCCCATTACGAACAGCCCTTCGAGACGCGTGTCGCGATCCGCCATGTCGAGCCAGTACCCCAGATGCGAATGGTCGCCGCTGATGCGCGGCAGCCATCCGAAACCGAAATCGTTGGCGCGCGACGCGTCCTCGCCATACCAGGCTTTCAGCAGCGAGACGACGAACTTGTCCAGATTCGCCCACCAGCCCGCATTCGAGCGGTGCTTCTCGAGATATTTTGCGAGCGAGCTCGAGTCTGAGCCGAAGGCAGGCATCGGAATGTAGCCCGGCAGGACGTCATAGAGCGTCGGGATGTCGGTGGACCCCTGGATCGAAGCGTGGCCGCGCAGCGCGAGGATTCCACCTCCTGGACGTCCGATGTTGCCCAGCAGCAGCTGCAGGATCGCGGCTGTGCGGATGATCTGCACGCCGATCGAGTGCTGCGTCCAGCCGACGGCGTAACAGATCGCTGCGGTCTTCTCGGGACCGCTGGCGCGGCAGAACGCATCGGCGATCCGCACGAACGCGTCGCCGGGCACGCCGCAGACCCGCTCGACCATCTCCGGCGTGTACCGCGCGTAGTGACGCGTGAGGATTTGAAAGACGCACCGCGGATGCTGAAGCGAGGGATCCCGCCGAGGCTGTTCGATGTCGGCTGCCTCGCCCGATCGCTCCTTGCCGTGACCACCGCGCTCGGGTTCGTGGCCAACTCCTTCATCTGCCCGTGCCGCGCCCTCGTACTGCCATGACTCGGGCGAGTAGCGCTGCTCCGATTCGTTCCATCCCGAGAAGAAGCCGTTCAGCTCCTCGGTGTCTTTGAACTCGCGCGAGATGATCGTGGCCGCGTTCGTGTACGGAACGATGTAGTCGCGGAACTCGAGCCCGTTCGAGAGCACGTGGTTGATCAGCGCACCGAGGAACACGATGTCGCTGCCGGCGCGCAGCGGCACCCACATGTCCGCCATCGCGGACGTGCGCGTGAATCGGGGATCGACGTGAATCACGGTGGCGCCGCGCTCGCGCGCCTTGATCACCCAGCGGAAGCCGACCGGGTGGTTCTCGGCCATCGACGACCCCATGATGAGAATCGCGTCGGCGTGCTGAAGATCCTGCTGCGCCGTCGTCGCGCCGCCTCGACCGAACGATGTGCCCAGACCGGGCACGGTGGAGCTATGTCATATCCGCGCCTGGTTGCTGATCGCGACCATACCGAGGCCGCCGGTGAACAGCTTCTTTATGAGGTAGTTCTCTTCGTTGTCGAGCGTCGCGCCACCGAGATGCGCGATCGACGGACACTGCATCAGTGGAGTCTCACGCTCGTCGCAACGGCGGGTCTCCTCGAAGTGGCGCTCGCGTGAGGCCCACACGCGCTCGGCCACCATGTCCATCGCGGACTCGAGATCGATCTCGACCCATTCGCGTGCATATGGCGCGCGGTACTTCACCTTCGCCGCGCGAGCCGGATGCGTGAGCAATTCCTCGGTGGCCGCGCCCTTCGGGCAGAGATGGCCCTCGGAGATTGGCGATGCGGGATCTCCTTCGACCGAGACGATCTTTCCCTCGCGATGGAAGATCAGCTGTCCACAACCGACGGCGCAGAACGGGCAGATCGAACGCGCGATGTGCGCGCCGGTGTTTCGCGGCTGCAGGTCCCGCGTCGCCGAGGACATCGACTCGGAACCGGTGCCGTCTGACCCTGAGCGAAGCTGTTCGATCAGCGGCCACCGGGAGAACCAGTCGGTGAACGTCATGCGCTCATTATTGCCGGGAAGATGACGCCGGGTGCGAGCTTGCCCTTGGGATCGAGTGCGCGCTTGACCGCACGCATCTGCTCGAGGCCGGTGTCACCGAAAAGATCACGGAGCAGTTCCTGTTTCACGGCATTGCGGCCGACGCCGTGCTCGGCGAGCGGACAGCCTCCGAGACGCGCGACTGCACGCCCGAACTCGAGTATGACCTCACGTCCACGCTCGACGTCTTCATAGCTCCGCGGGATGACGTTGGGATGCAGGTTGCCGTCCGAGATGTGCCCCCAGATCGCGTAATCAAGGCCGCGCGATTCGAACCCGTGACGATAGGCGGCATTCATCTCCGGCAGGTGACGGAACGGCACCACCATGTCGGCAGCGGTCTTCGTAATCCTGCTGTCGACGGATCGTGCCGCAAGCGCCACGCGGTGGTTGACGCCTGCCGGCACGGCTTCTCGCAGAGCGGTCAACTGCTGGACTCTCCGCAGGTCTCCAGGCATGGCCATTTCGGTGACATCGAGGAGCCCCTCGTCTGACACCAGGCGGCAGAACCGTCCGAGAGCGCTGTCGGCTGCCGGACGATTCAAGTCTCCACCGATCTGCTGATACGCGCGCTCGGCATCCACGTCCGCAGGCAACTCCAGTTGTACGAAGAGGACCATGGCCGTCTGCGGCGGGAACCGCACGCTTTCACGCTCTGTCACACCGTCCTCGAGGAGAACGTCGATACCGCGGCGATCGATGCTTTCGATCGCGCGCGCATCGATGCCGGCCCCGTCTCGCGACACTCGAGTGGCCAGCGAAGCATCACGAAGCCGACCCGTCAGTTGAAACGCCTGCTCTTCCGAGCCGCACGGCACCATCGCGAAGGCGATGTTCGGCGGCGGAGACAGAACGCGGAAGGTGACTTCGACGATGACGCCGAGTGTACCTTCGGAGCCGATGAACAGATCGATCGCGTCCATGCCGGGTGCAGCGAAGTAGCCGGCCGATTTCTTGGCCACGTCCGGCATCTTGTACGTCGGCACCGGAACGCTCCTGAAGCCCCCAGGCCGGCTGCAGCCGGCCCCTACGCCAATGTCCAGCGCCCCCGCGACTGCTCTGGCCTGCCCGCGCTGAAGCTGCGCAACAGAACCGTCCGCGAGCACGACTGTCAGCGCCTCTACCCACTCGCGAGTGCTGCCGTACTTGAACGTGCCGGCTCCGGCCGCGTTCGTCGCGACGATACCGCCGGCACACGCGCCTGTGAACGTCGGCGCCGGCGGGAACCATGCGCCGCGTCGCGCGAGATGCTGCTGGATTGCCGCGATCGTGATGCCAGGCTGCACAGTAATGGATGATGCGGTCTCCGCGAGGACGCGCGTCATTCTTGCGGTCGAAACGATCGTTTCACCGAACGGCGTCGCGCCGCCCGTGAGCGAGGATTGCGCTCCGATCGGCAGGACGGTGCTGGCGGCGACGATCGCCACGGTGACCTCGTCAATCGTCTGCGGGAACACGATTCCCGCGGCGTGACCGCCGGGAAAGTGCGCCGCATCTTCGAGGTACGAACTCGGATCCATCACCTTCATCCCGCCTTCCAGATTCCGCAATATGATGATGCCGCATGTTTCGTTTCACGCTTGGAGTCGAAGAGGAGTTCCAGATCGTCGATCCCGAGAGCGGCGAGCTGCGATCGCATGTCTCCGAGTTGCTCGCGTCGAGTGCGCGGGTTCTCGGCGATCAGATCAAGCGTGAGCTCCATCAGTCGATCGTCGAGGTCGGAACGAAGATTTGCGGAGATGTCGCCGAGCTGCAGGAAGAGATCTTCCGGATCCGGCGAGAATTGGTTGCCGCGGCGGAACGGGTTGGACTCGCGGTTGCCGCCGCCGGAACACACCCGTTCGCCGACTGGAAAGACCAGGTGCTGTCTCCGGGCGTCCGCTACGACAGCATCGTCGAAGAGCTTCAGCAGCTCGCAAGATCGCTGCTGATCTTCGGCCTGCACGTCCATGTCGCCGTGCCGGACCGGCAGGTCGCGATCGAGCTGATGAATCAGGCGCGCTACTTCCTCCCGCATCTGCTCGCGCTGTCGACGAGCTCGCCGTTCTGGATGGGACGCGACACCGGACTGAAATCGTACCGGACGACGGTGTTCCGCCGGTTTCCGCGCACGGGCGTGCCCGATCACTTCAATTCATGGAGCGAGTTCGAAAATTACGTCAAGCTCCTGGTGGATCTGAAGTGCATCGACGATGGACGGAAGATCTGGTGGGACGTGAGGCCGCATCCGACGTTCGGTACGCTGGAGTTCCGCGTCTGCGACGTGCCCACGCGGCGCGAAGACACTGTCATGTTCGGCGCGCTTTGCCAGGCCATCATCGTGAAGCTTTACAAGCTCTCCACGAGCAACATGGGATTCCGTCTGTATCGGCGCGCACTCATCGAAGAGAACAAGTGGCGCGCCGCGCGCTGGGGGCTTGATGGACAGTTGATCGACTTCGGTCGACGGGTCGAAGTGCCGATGCGCGAGCTGGCGCTCGAGCTGCTCGAGTTCGTCGACGACGTGGTGGATCCGCTGGGCAGCAGGGAGGCGGTGAACCATATCCACGCCGTCCTTCGCGACGGCACGAGCGCGGACCGGCAGCTCGCCGTCTTTCGGAAGAGCGGGGATCTGACGGCCGTCATGCGGCATCTGATAAACGAAACGCGGGCTGAAGGGCGCGAGGGCAGATAATGAAGATCGGTTTGATGTGCGGCCGCGAGTACAGCTTTCCGCCAGCGTTCATCGAGCGTGTGAATCAGCTCGGTGCAGCGCACGGCATCACCGCGGAAATGGTGACGCTCGGCGGAACCCGGATGGACGAGCCGTCGCGGTACCGCGTGATCGTCGATCGCATCTCGCACGAGGTGGAGTACTACCGCGGATCACTGAAGAACGCCGTCCTGCAGGGAACGTACGTGATCAACAATCCATTCTGGTGGACGGCTGACGACAAGTTCTTCAACTACTCGCTGATGGCGAAGCTCGGGTGCGCGATCCCGCGGACCGTCCTGCTCCCGCAGAAGGGATATCCCGCCGATGTCGATCTCGCTCCGGAATCGCTCCGCAATCTCGCCTTCCCGATGGACTGGGAGGGGCTCCTGGACTACGTCGGTCGTCCGGCGATCCTGAAGCCCTATTCGGGAGGTGGCTGGAAGCACGTCTACAAGGTGAACGACGTGCGCGAGCTGCTGGAGGCGTACGATCGCACCGCCCCCTACTGCATGACCTTGCAGGAGTTCATTCCGTTCGACCGGTACGTTCGCTGCTTCACCTTCGGCAAGACCGACATCACGCCTGTCGCGTATGACGTGAAGGAGCGGCGGTATCTCGTGGATCACAGCTACCTGTCCGGCGAGACCGGCGCCCGCGTCGTGCGCGATGCGCAGACGATCAACCTCGCACTCGGGTACGAGATGAACACGATCGAGTTCGCGATCCGCGAGGGTGTGCCGTACGCGATCGATTATCTGAACCCCGCGCCCGACTTCGAGAGAGATCGAATCACGCCGTTCTATTTCGAGATGGTCGTCGAGAAGATGGCGAACCTGGTGATCGATCGGGCGCTGAACGGACATCCGTCGCAGTGCTGGCCGCGCTGGGAGGAGATGCTGGGGATCGGTCCGGCCACGGGATTCACCGCCGCTCCCGGACCGTCCTGATGGATTTCATCGACGACTGGCACACCCTGCTGCGCTCCGGCGGCGGCACGTCGCCATCGGAGTGTCTCGAGTTCGCCGCGTCGATGCGTGCGCGAAGACTGACGTTCGGCGACCGAATCCATTGTCCGTTCCTGCGGCCGTTCTTTCTGACAGCCGCCGAGGAAGCACGGATTCGGCGGGCCGCCGAGACGATCGCCGTGCTCGGGGAACGCGTTGCGCGCGAAGCGATCAGTTCACCGGCGATCCTCGAGCAGCTCGGCGTGACCGACGCCGAAGAGCGGCTCATAAGGATGGACCCGGGTTACGAGACAGCCAGCACCGCGTCGCGCGTCGACGCCTTCCTTCTCCCCGACGGGCTTCATTTCGCCGAGTACAACGCGGAATCGCCTGCGGGTCCGGCATACACGCAGCGGCTCGCGGAGCTGTTCGATTCGCTGCCGGTCATGCGCCAATTCCGCGAGCATCATCATGTTCAGTATCGACGGACGATCGAACCGCTGCTCGGCGCCCTCCTCGACAGCTACCGCGAATGGGGCGGACGCGCGCAGCCTCCAACGATTGCCATCGTGGACTGGCGCGAGGTGCCGACGTGGACGGAGTTCGAGATCCTGCGCGATGCGTTCGTCGCGATGGGAATCCCGACCATCGTCTGCGATCCTCGCGAGCTGTCGCTCGATCGCGCGTCGCTCTCGGCGCAGGGCCAGCAAATCGATCTCGTCTACCGGCGCGTGCTGATCAACGATATTCTCGCGCGCCCCGACGAGTGCGCAGCGCTCGTCGACGCCTACGAAACGCGCGCCGTCTGCGTCGCCAACACCTTCCGCTGCAAGCTGCCGCACAAGAAGGCGTTCTTCGCCGTCCTGACAGACCCGGCGAATGCGCAGATGTTTTCCCCTCTGGAGCACGCGGTCATCGCGGCACACGTCCCGTGGACCCGCGTCATGGCCGACGTGGCCTCGCAAAAGGACGGCGTCGAGGCGCCGTTGCCGGAGCTGGTCCGCCGCGAGCGCGAGAGCCTCGTCATCAAGCCAAACGACGAGTACGGCGGCAAGGGAGTCATTCTCGGCTGGGAGACGGAGCCACTCGCGTGGGACCGCGCCATCGCCGCCGCCCTCGCTGACCAGAAGGGCACGTGGATCGTGCAGGAGCGGATCCCCGTCCGCCGGGAGGTCTTTCCGCAGTTCGACGAACACGGCAAGGTCACCAGCGGGACGATGCTGGTGGACCTCGCGCCGTACCTGTTTCGTGGAAGGATGTCGGGATTTCTGACGAGGCTCAGCGCGACGGGGCTGGCGAATGTGACATCAGGCGGAGGGCAGGTGCCAGTGTTCGTGGTGGATCAATAAAACGCCAAACTGCAAACTGCAAAACTCCCAGTGCCGTCACAGTGACTCACGCGGAGTACGGAGCGCAGAGGCACCTATGTTTGTTCCTGAAAATCCATGGCTCTGCGTTCTCCCCGGCCTCGGCGGTGCAGCATTCAGACGACACCAGATACAATCTGAGTGATGTTTTTCGGGTCGTTTCCCCACGAGTTGCGGGCGGGCGCGCACAACGCCGTCGATGTCTGTCTCGGAATTCAGCCGCGTGAGCAGGTGGCGTTGATCGCCGACGAGGCGAGCCGCGACGTGGCGGCGTCGCTCGAGGAGGCGCTTTGCGCGAAAGGGGCGCGGCCGCTGCCGTTGCTCATCGAGTCGGTCACGCCTCGTCCAATGACCGCGGCGCCGCGGGAAATTCTCGAGACGCTGGAGCACGCCGACGCTGGCATCATGTGCGTCCAGCCGCAGGAGGGGGAGCTCGGAGCGCGCATGGCCATTGTCTCCGTGATCGAGCGGAGACGGGTGCGCTACGCGCACATGGTCGGCGTGACGCGTCAGATCATGACCGAGGGGATGCGCGCCGATTACCGCCAGGTCGATCGCCTCAGCCAGCAACTTTGCGAGCGGATGGAGCAGGCGACGTCGTTGACCGTGAAGACGGCGGCGGGAACGGACTTCCGCGCCACATTCGATCATGCGCTCGCGTGGGTCAAGACGAGCGGCATCATCAACCCACGCTACTGGTCGAACCTTCCGGCGGGCGAGGTGTTCACCACACCCGGTTCGGTGGACGGTACGTTCGTCTGCGACGGAACGGCCGGCGACTACTTCAACGCGAAGTATGGCGAGCTGCAGGGGCAGCCACTGGTGCTCGAGATCCGCGGCGGCCGCCTGGTGTCGGCGGAGTCAGCGCACGCGGAACTGCAGCGTGACTTCTGGAATTACTGCCACACGGACGAACATAGCGATCGGGTCGGCGAGCTGGCCTTCGGCACGAATCTCGGGCTGCGCGAGATGATCGGGATCCTGCTGCAGGATGAGAAGGTACCAGGCGTGCACATCGCGTTCGGCGATCCGTACGGCAGCCAGACGCACGCCGACTGGAAATCGAAGACGCATGTCGACGTCCTCACACGCCATTGCGACGTGTGGATAGACGAGGAGCAGGTCATCGCCAATGGCCAATACCTGCTCGACCGCTTCGAACTGACTAGCGCCAGATAGCCGTCGCGCGTCAGGCGTGGCACACCCCATGTCATGTCGCACGTCGTAAAGGCCCGTAGCACCTCGCACTGCGCAGGTGACCTACCACCGACTCAGATATTCCCGCATCATGTCTTTCCAGTAGGGCCAGTCGTGGCCGCCGCGGGGACCCCAGTCATCCACATAATGGCGGATTCCTTTGCGCGAGAGGATCCCGGAGAGGTGGTGGGTGGAGCGGCTGTCCTCGTACGGCCCCGACCCGGTCACCAGTCGGATCTCGCACGTGGCGAGCTGATCCAGATACCAGGGGTCGGTCAGGTTCGCGAGGTAATCGACGGGATTGTGAAAGTAGAAGTTCTCGTCGTAGCCGCCGTCCATCATCCGCCGCAGGTCGTAGACGCCCGAGAGCGCATAACACCGCTTCACCAGGTGCGGGTAGCGGAAGAGCGTGTTCGCGGCGTGATACGCGCCGAGTGAGGCGCCCATCGTGGTGATCGCGATCCCGGGATTCTGGCAGTGTGCGTGGACGAACGGAATGACCTCCTCGCGGACGTACTCGTCGAACAGGCGCTGCCGCCAGCTGCGGTGCGACGGGTGTGCGCCCTTGTTCATGAACGAATCGCTGTTGTTCGAGCCGACGCAGAAGACCTTCACGCGGCCGGCATCGACGAAGTCTGCCACCGCGCCGATCAGGCTGTTCCGTTCGAGTTCCCACTCGTCGCCATGGCTGGTGGGGAAGGCGAGCAGTGGCGGCCCCCAGTGGCCGAACACCGCGACGCCCATTTCGTATCCGAGCCTCGGCGAGTGCCAGCGGTGATGTTCGATGTGCACGAAGCAGAGTGTAGCGCAGCCCCAAAACACCAAGTCCCAGTCGGCATTCGTTGGGAGTTGGAAGCCTTCGGCTGAAGTAAGCTTCCGCTTCGATGAATTCTTCGAGGCAGACCGCCGCGTACGCGACGATCGTGGCGGTGGCGCTGGCCGTGTACTTCCCGGCGACGTCGGCCTGGTTTTACGAGGACGATCTGCAGTGGCTCGCCGGAACCCTGACCTTCACACCGGCAGACCTCTTGAACCTGTCCGCGCAGCGCCACTTCTTTCGGCCGGTCATCTCTCTCTATTTCTGGGCGGCGGCCCCGCTGTTCGACGGCTCACCCGTGCTCTTCCACTGGGCCAACAGCGCGCTGCATGCGGCGAACGGACTGCTCGTGCTGCTCCTGGTGCGTGCGATCGGCTTCAACCTCCGCTGGTCGTTCTTCGCCGCGCTTTTCTTCGTCTCCATGCCGGCGTATGTCGAAGCCATCGCATGGGTCTCGGCGCTGGCGGAGCCGGTCACGACCTTCTTCGGCCTGATCTCGATCTACGCGCTGCTTCGCGCTCGCCGGGAAGGGTCATCGGGTTGGAAAACGCTCTCGGTCGCGGTGTTCTTCACGGCACTCATCACGCACGAGAGTGCAGTCGTACTACTGCCGTTGCTGGTGATGGCGGACTGGGCGTTCGGGATGCGCCAGGCTGGTCCGCCGACGCCATTGCTCGCCGATCTGAACACGAAGTTCCGGCGCTTCGCGCCCTACTTTCTACCCCTTGCCGTCTACCTGCTCGTCGACCTCTCCGTCAACCAGCGCAGCTATCTGGTCGAGGAGGGACATTACCGCATCGGTCTGCACGCCATCCGTAATCTGCTCGCCTATGTCGTCACGCTCTACGTGGGCCAGCGTAACCTGCCGTCGTTCATCGTCGTCGCCGTGGCGCTGATCGTGCTGCTCCTGCGCGGCACGCCGCGCGTGCGATTTGCGACCGTCTGGCTGCTGCTCTGGATCCTGCCGTTCTCATTCTTCACCTGGAGCAACACGTCCCGGTACGCGTACACGCCCGCGGTCGGCATGGCGCTGCTGCTTACCGAAGCGCTTTCGTGGCTCGAGACGCGGCTCGCGGCGCTGCTCGGGAGTTCCGGGCGAATCGCAGTAGTCACCCTGCTCGCCATCTTCGTTGCCGTGCGGTTCATGCTCTTTGCCGTCGACAACGTCACGGGTTTCGCGGAGCGGACGGAGCGTTATCGAAACTACGCCCACTCGCTCAGGCGCGAGTACCCGGATCCGCCGCGCGGCGCCCGCCTCGAGGTCGACGTCGAGACGGCCGATGCGCTGCAGTTCCGCTACGTCGAAGCGCTCGCTCAGTGGGAGTTCAGGGACCCGATGCTGAGACTCGACGTGCGCCGCTGATTCGGCTCCGTTTGGGCGTTGGACGTCGGGCGTCGCGAGTTGGAGGTCGCCTTCCTCCCCGGCCCGTACACGGCGCGGCCCGGCTTGGCGCCCGTGTGCTCGCCGTTCTTCAGCACCTGCGTGCCGTTCACGAACACGTGCTTCATACCGACGGCGAACTGGTGCGGCGCCTCGAACGTCGCCCGATCCGCGATCGTTGCCGGATCGAAGATCGCGAGATCGGCGAACATGCCTTCACGAATGAAGCCGCGGCCGTCGAGCTCGAGATTGGTCGCCGGTAAGCCGGCCAACCGGCGGACGGCTTCTTCGAGCGGGATCACCTTCTCGTCGCGAACGTAGCGACCGAGCAGTCTCGCGAAATTCCCATAGGCGCGAGGGTGAGTCGACGACTTCGTGAACGGCGGTTCCGGCGTCATCGAACCTGCGTCGGAGCCGAACGAAACCCAGGGCAGTCGGATCTGCTTGCGCAAATTGTCTTCCGACATCATGAAGTACACAGTCCCGACGCGTGACCGGTCCTCGAGGACGAGGTTCATGATCGTCTCCACCGGGTCTTCGCCGCGCAACTTCGCGGCTTCGCTGAGCGTCTTTCCGGTGAGGGGCTTCAGCTTCTCGTTCTTGAACTCGACGAGTATCACGCGATCGGGGGAACCGGCGGCGAGATAGAGATTCTCCCAGTCGGATCCCCCATTGCGAATCGCGTCCGCGATCTTCGCGCGAGTTCCCGCGTCGCGCAGCCGCTTGTAGGCTTCCTCATAGCCGCCGTCGAGCACCCAGGGCGGCATCGCGGCGTCGAGTCCGGTCGCGCCGGCAGGGTAGGTATACATGTCGGCCGTGATCTTCAGCCCATTACCGCGCGCCGCCTCGATCCGTGCAATCACGTCGTCGATCTTCGACCAGTTGGCCTTGCCTGCGGCTTTCAGGTGGTAGATCTCCGCCGGAATCGCCGCCTCCCGGCTGATGCGAATCAATTCGTCGACAGCCTCGAGCAGACGGTTGCCCTCGCTGCGCATGTGCGAGATGTACTTGCCCCGGTACTGCGCTGCGACCTTGCACAGCTCGATGAGCTCCTCGGTAGATGCGTAGAACGCCGGTGCGTAGATGAGCGACGAGCCGATGCCGAGCGCGCCCGCTTCCATCTCCTGGCGGACCAGCGCCCGCATCTGCTCCAGTTGCTCGGGTGTGGGCGGCTTGTCTTCGAGGCCGATCACATGCTCACGAATGGTGGTCGCGCCGATATACGACGCGACGTTTGTCGAGATGCCCCGTCGCTCCAGGTCGCGCAGGTACTCCGCCAGCGTTGTCCAGGTGATCTCGTACTTGAGATCCCCCATCTGTTCGACGGCCCGCTTCTTCATCGCATCGTTCATCGGGCCCATCGAGCTGCCCTCGCCGAAGATCTCGAGCGTCACTCCCTGCCGGATATCCCCTTGCGAGCGTCCGTCGATCAGCAGCGAATCGGTCGCCCACGACAGCATGTTGATGAACCCGGGCGCGACGGCGAGACCGCTCGCATCGACGACGTCGCGAGCGGACGCACTGGAGAGATCTCCGACCGCGGCTATGCGATCACCGCGCAGCCCTACGTCTGCGCGTCGCCCCGGAGATCCGGTTCCGTCGTAGACGGTTCCGCCGCGGATGATCACGTCGTACGTCATCGATGTTCTCGGGGAGCGCGCGGCGCACCCAACCATGACAAAAGCGAAGACGAGGGCGAAAGAGGCAGACTTCACGGGCACCAATTATAAGGCTGTGCTAGGATCCGGTTCGCTCCCCCGAGGCAAACGCGATGACCAGCAAGACCTGGCCCAGGGGTGTATTCGGGAGCTGCGCATTCGGCTCCGGGATCCTCGCTGTAATCTTCCTTTTTTCGGCCGATGTTGCCGCACAAGTTCCGGCCCAGACGCTCGCGGACGCGATGGATATTCCGGCTGTGAACATCGAGTCGGCCACGGTCACGGCGCCTGCAGCAGGCACCAGCATGAAGGTGGTCTCCAAGTGGGGCGTCAGTAATCTGCCCCGCGCGGGCTCCAACCTCGTGGTCCTTTCGACAGGCGTGGCCGCTGACAGTTCGATGCCCGGATTCGTTTCGCCGGTAGGGGGGACGAACTTCCTCGGGACGTCCGCGGATCCATTCCCAAGCGGAACGTTCTCGCCTGCAGGCTGCGACACGCCCGATGGCAACGTCCACGACCTGACGATCCTTCGCGTGCAGGTGCGTGTGCCTGCGGGCGCCACCGCGTTGAAGTTCGACTACAACTTCTTCTCTTCAGAGTATCCCGAGTGGCTCTGCAACGCCTTCAACGACCGCTTCGTCACGCACATGCAGTCGACGGCCCTTACTGGCAATATCGCGTTCGATGGATCGGGCAACCCGATCTCGGTCAACAAGGCGGCGTTCCGCGTGTGCACCGGCTGCGCCGACGGCGACGCGGGTCTCAATGGTACCGGCATGGATGTCGGGGAGGGGGACCCGAGCGATGGCGCGGGAACGGGATGGCTGACGGCCGTTGCGCCGGTGCAGGCGGGAGAACTGGTCACGCTGCAGTTCGCGATCATGGACGATGGCGACGGCACGGATGATTCGGTCGTGCTGCTCGACAACTTCAACTGGGTGATCAGCACCACGCTGACCGCGAGCGCCGGCGCCGATGCGAACCTCACAGCCGACGCGACCGGGTTTGCAACGTTCTCGAGGACGGCTTCGGTCGTCGGCGCCGCGACTACGTACGAATGGCGCCTCAATGCCGAACTGATCTCGACTTCTCCCACGGTCAGCACCTCGCTCGGCGTCGGCGTGCACACGCTGAGTTTCTCGGCGAGCGACGGCGTCAACGTCGCTACTGATTCGGTGGTCGTGACGGTAACGGCAGCGGCCGGCGGCATTCCCGGCCCCATCGGTCCGCAGGGTCCGGAAGGTCCCGCAGGTCCCGCAGGTCCGCAGGGTCCGGAAGGTCCCGCAGGTCCGCAAGGTCCCGCAGGTCCCGCAGGTCCGCAGGGTCTGACTGGCCCGCAGGGTCTACCGGGTGCGCAGGGTCCCGCAGGACCCGCTGGTCCGCAAGGGCTTCAGGGTCCGCAGGGTGAAGGCCTCGTGAGCGGATCGCTGTTGTTTCTCATGGAAGGTGTGGCACCTCCGCCCGGGTACCGGCTGCTGGGTAACGAGCAGATGACCCTGCGCGGTGCCAACGGCGGCAACGACGTGCATCTGCGTATTTACGTCTATCAGCGCCAGTAGCTCGCAACGATCACGGACGTGACGGAGGAGCGAGCCATCCTCCTCCGTCACCACCCGGTTCGGACTCACCGGGCATCTACAGCTTGCGCATCAACAAAGTTGTACCGAACGCCGTGTGAGCATCGACGGTCACGTTGCAACTGCTGCCTCCTTACGACAGCCGGTTCACCGTTAAGCACTTCGCTTATCAGCGACGGAGCTCCGGCCTCATCGAGTTCCTCACATCGAGCGCCCTGACGTCACCGTTTGTCGGGATACCCGGGGCGCGTCAGAAAGCGCGGCGGTGCCGGCGCGCCGGGCTTGACGTTGTAACGATACGCTTCGATCAGCCAGCGCTCACCGGCACGCTGAACCACCATCGTCGAAAGCCCCTCCGCGTTGGGCAATGTGTTTCCCGC
>DATLLF010000177.1:0-13721 GCA_035537955.1 Vicinamibacterales bacterium
GCCGTGTCGCGCTCGCCGACGCCGGTCGAATCGCGTTCGAATCAGAGGGAGTGATCGAAGGGACAATCGCCGACGAACCACGGGGCGACAAGGGTTTCGGCTACGATCCGATCTTCTTCTATCCGCCGCTTGGCCGCACGACCGCCGAGCTCGATCGCGATCTCAAGGCGACGGTCAGCCATCGCGGCAAGGCATTCGCGCAGCTGCGCGACTATCTCATCGCTGATCTCTGATCGCTGATCGGCGCTGGGGTCATCGCTGATCGGCGCTGGGGTCAGATCTTGTTTTTTGCATGAAGTGTCCTGCCGAGTGGACTCGAGCGCAAAAAACAAGATCTGACCCCCTCCGCGCCTACTGATCAGCGGAAAAGGAACTCCAACGCCTCCGGCAGTCTGTGCGCCCACGCGGATTCGGAATGTGTCGCGCCCGGCTCGATGCGGACGCGCAGACGGCGCTCAGCAAGCCCCGCGGCTTTCAGGACCGCCGCGAGTTTCTGTACGTTGCTGACCGTTTCGCGGTTCCAATCTTCCCGGCTCGTTTCCGTCGTCCCCACGCCAAGGTAGATGCGTGATGGCCATCGCTCGACCCGACGCGCGAGGCGAAGGAGGTGACTGCGCCCGACGTAGAGCGAAGGGCTTTCGATCAGCAGTCGTCCGAATGTACCGGGCTTCACCAGCGCGGTATAGAGCGCCGCGACCGCACCGTATGAAGAACCGCCGAACCCGGTGGCGGACGCGCTGCGCATGACGGGGTACGTTCGCGCCACGAACGGGATCACTTCCCGCGTGACGAACTCGGCGTACTCGCGCCCGAGCGGACGCCGCGCGGTCGGGTTGCGATCGTCTTCGACCGGCAGGTACTCTCGCCCGCGACGCGCTTCGCCGTGATCGATGCCCACGATCAGGAGCGGGGGGATCCGTCGCCTGCGTACCAGGTCCGCTGCGGTCTCACCTACCCGCCATGTCGTGCCAACGAAAGCGCGAGAGGGATCGAACAGATTCTGCCCGTCGTTGAGATAGAGCACGGAATACCGCTGGGTGCGGAGACGACGACGATAGCCGGGCGGCAACCAGACGGTAATGCGCCTGGTCAGCCCGAGGTAGATGCTGGGGATCTCGTGCGTGATGAACAATGTCCGGCCGGCCGCGAGCAGTTCGCGAATTCAGCGGATTTCTTCGAACTGCTTCAGGTGATGGATATCGTGCCCCGCCATCTGCGCAGCGATCCACGCGACGTTCAGCTCGCCGAAATCCGGGTGATAGAAAGGACGGTTCTTCTGCTCGTCGCTCAGACCGCGCCACATGGAGAGATTCATGCGCCGCACAGAGGTATAGACCTCCAGCGCGGTGCGCGCATCGATGCGCTCATCGAACGGCATCCAGACGTCCTGGTCGAATGACTGCGCCTGGTAGCCGGGCGTGGTGAGCGCATAGCGGGCGCGGGTGCCGAGCACGACCTCCGTCTGGGCGAGGTGCGCGAGCAACTTTCGCGCGCTCCATTTCCCGGCCGCATAAGAGCGCTCGAACATGGCGTCGCTCCAGCCCTTCACGAGCGCGCGTATCCGCTCGGGCGTCTCCGCCAGCGCGGCGTAGGGATCGCGGTTCTCGAGATCGGCAGCGTAGGGGTTCGCATGCATGACCAAATGATAGCGAAACTTTTCGGCCCGGCGACCGTAATGCCATGTAGCACGCTCCACTCACGCCGTTAGGGGAGACGAATGGGCGATACGACGATGGCCTTGATGCAGGGGACGGTGGACCTGCTGATCCTGCGCGCACTGCAGGCCGAATCTTCAGCGCACGGCTACACCGTCTCGCGCTTCGTGCACGCACGGACGGATGGCGTGCTCGCTCTCGAAGATGCAGCGCTGTATCAGGCGCTGCACCGGCTCGAAGCGCGCGGACTGATCGAATCCGAGTGGGGCCGATCCAACAACGGCCGCCGGGCGAAGTTCTATCGGCTCACCGCGCCCGGCCGGAAGCAGCTGCGCATCGCGGCGTCGACGTGGCGTGCCTACGCCGCGGCGATGTTCAGCGTGCTCGACGGCAGTGAGGGATCCCGATGAACTTCCGGCGGCTGTTCCGCTTCACGTCGAGATCCAGTGACGACGTTCGCCGCGATCTCGACGACGAGATTTCATTCCACATCGAGACGCGCGCCGACGCGCTGCGAAGCGAAGGCATGTCGCCGGGTGATGCGCGTGCGCAGGCACGCCGTGAATTCGGCCAGAGAGCCGACGCGGCGATGATATCGAGCGGCCTCGCCGTCGAACGGCGGCGATCGTTCCGCCGACTTGCCTCAGAGCTCCAGCAGGACACCACGTACGGCATACGTCTGCTCGCGCGCAGTCCGGGCTTCGCGCTCGCTTGCGTGGTGACGCTTGCCGTCGGGATCGGCGGCACCACCGCAGTGTTCAGCGTCGTCAACGCCGCCTTTCTCGCCCCGCCGCCCATTGCTGCGGCCGGCGAAGTCGTGCGCGTGCAGCTCGGTGAGAGCCGGACGTCATCGGCCGTGTTCGAGGAACTGCGAACCCGGAACACCGTCTTTGCCACGATGGCGGCGATTTCGAACGCGCGGTTCGCGCTCGGTGAGCCGGGCAGCACGACGCCCTTGATGGGCGAACGTGTGACCACCACTTACTTCTCGATGCTGGGCGTCGCGGCCACTCTCGGTCGAACGTTCGATCCTGCGGACGTGCGAGACGACCTCGTCGTGCTCGGCGAACGCGCCTGGCGGGTCCATTTCAACGGCGATGCGGCTGTCGTCGGTCGTCGCATCAGGCTGGATCGCCGTACCTACGAAGTGATCGGCGTGATGCCGCGCGGCTTTCGCGGGCTGGCGGCGCCCGGCTGGGTACGTGATTGCTGGATCCCTCTTCCGCGCGCGACGACACCGGGCGGCTCCGCGGCAACCTTCGAGGTGGCGGGACGCCTGCGACCAGGAATCGACGCCAGCGATGCAGCCGCGGCGCTTCGCCTAACGGCGCAGCAGCTGCGCACCGACCGACCCGAGCTGCCGGAATCTCTCACGGCCGTCCGCCTCCTCCCGGTCGGTGGGATAAACGCATTTCGGGGTGTCGGCGCGCTGGTGCCGGTCTTCATGTTCATCGCGCTGCTCGCCCTCGTGGCCACGTTCGTCCTGTCGATCGGATGCGCCAACATCGCCGGCCTGTTGCTCGGCCGCGCGGTCGCCCGACGGCACGAACTGGCGCTGCGCGCCGCACTCGGCGCCGCCCGGACGCGGCTGATTCGACAGCTCTTGACCGAAAGTCTGCTGCTCGCGGGTCTCGGAGGGGCGGCTGGAGTGTTGCTCGCGTCCTGGCTCACGACGCTGGTGCCCGTCGCCGTCGCTCAGCTCAATTTCCCATTCGCTCTCGAGGTCCAGATAGATTGGCGTGTGCTCGCCTTCACGAGCGCCGTTTCCCTGGTAACCGCGATCCTGTTCGGTCTTGCGCCCGCGCGCCATGCCGTCCGCGTAGATCTCGGTGCCGTGCTTCGCGATGGCTCGTCATCCGCACGACGGCAGCGTCTGCGGCAGGCGCTGGTCGTGTGTCAGGTCGCGGCGTGCGCCACATTGCTGGTGTGGGGGCTGTTATTCACCCGCAGTCTGGGCAACGTCACGTCCATGGAACCGGGTTTCGACGCCAGCGGCGTGCTGCTCGCTGATTTCACGTTCGACGCAACACCCGACAGTTCCGCCGACGCAGTCGAGGCACAGATCGTTGAAATGCATCGCCGCGCGAGCGCCCTGCCGTTTGTCGAATCGGTCGGTGGGGCGTGGGCAGTTCCCCTTTCGCTCACGTCGCGAGAATCGTTTTCGGTCTTCGAAGCCGATGCACCCGACGGCAACGGACGGGTCGTCAACGCGAACCGGCTCACGCCCGGATGGTTCGAGACCGTGAGGATTCCGCTGCTGACCGGCCGCGACTTCACATGGAACGACCGACTGGGCTCGCCGGAAGTTGCCATTGTCAATCGGACGCTGGCAGAGCGCTTCTGGAACGGCCGCGCCCTCGGAAAACGGCTCCGTTTCATCGGGGTGCGCAACATCCCTCACGAGGTCGAGATCGTCGGAGTCGTCGGCGACAGCAAATACTGGACGATCGGGGAAGCCATCGAGCCGGTCCTCTATCTCGCCGCGCGACAGGGCACTATCGCCGATGGGCTTTCGCTGCACGTGCGCACGTCGAACATCGCGGACACGTCTCGTCGTCTGTCGGAGGACTTCGCGCGAATTACCGGTGACGGTCACATCGAACTGCGGCCGATGGCCGACGCGGTTGCGGTGGCGATGATGCCCGCGCGTGTCGGTGCCCTCGTCACGACCGCCTTCGCCGCCGTCGCCGTGCTGCTGGCGACGATGGGGATCTACGCGCTGATCTCGTTCAGCGTGGCGCAACGGACGCGGGAAATCGGGGTTCGGAAGGCGCTCGGCGCGAGCCCCATGGGGATCGTACGGCTGATCGTCAGTCAGAGCCTGTTGCTCGTAGCGGCCGGCTTGTCACTTGGCATTCTGATCGGCGTAGCCGGAGGTCACGTTCTCGCCAATTTGACCGTCGGTGTATCGCCTGGCGATCCGCTCACGATCGCGATCGCCGTCAGCCTGGTACTCTCTGCCGCGCTGCTCTCGAGCAGCATACCCGCGCTCCGCGCCGCACGCGCGGATCCTCTCGAGGCTCTCCGGCAGGACTGACGGGAACTGCAAACTACAAACTCCAAATTTCAAACTTCAAAACAACGGAACCGCTTCCGGATTTGAAGTTTGAAGTTGGAGTTTGAAGCGTCTCAGAAGCCCGGTCGGATCGAGAACTGCCACATCCACCCACGCTCGCGCTGCAGTGGCCTGACCCAATCGATTTCAACCACCGCAAACCCGAACGCGTTGGCGCGAATCGCGGCGCCGAGGCTGGTGACGGGCTTGTGGTCGCTTTCCGTATAGCCGACGACCTTGCCCCACGCCACACCGCCGTCGCCGAACAGCGCAACTTCAACGGGCAGCGGACCATAAAAGTTCTCGCCGCCGAGCAGCGACCAGAGCGGCACGCGCATCTCGACGTTCGCGAGTGCGATGCGGCTGCCGACCAGCCGGTCGAACGCCGGGCAGGTGCCATTCACCTGAAGACCGCACTCCCCAGACTCGAAAGACCCGGGCTCATAGCCGCGCACCAGACCGGAGTATCCGAGGTACATCGCGGGCAGCCGCTCGTTGCCGGCGTCAGTGCCAAAACGGCCGAAGTAGACGCCGCGCATGGCGAACGTCACCGGACGCACCGGCATCACGTACGTCCGTACATCGGCGAGTGCGCCCGAGTAATTCAGAGAACCCACGCTCTGCGACATCTCGAGACGATAGCGGCTGCCGCGAATCGGGCTCGTCGCGCCCATGATCGCGGTGTCGTACACGAGCGCTGCCGACGTCTGACCGAGGTTCAGATCGTCGAACTTCACGAGATCTGTGTCGGTCTGGTCGACCAGCTCCCCGGTGTCGAGTGAGTACGTACGCGAACGGAGATCCTGCTTGAGACCGAGCTGCCGGTATCCGCCACTGGCCTCGACCCGCAGCGCGCGGCTGAAGGGATAAGAGATCACGCCGGACAGCGAGCGGTCCGTCTGCAGGATGCGGTACTCGTTCTCGACATAGAAGTCGCCCTGCCCCGTGCTGATGATTCCTGTCTGATATCCGCGCGACACATACGGCGTCTGATCGAGACCGAAACCGTAGTTCCAGCGATGCTTGCGGTTCAGATAGAAGATGCTTCCGCCGAACTCGTCGAACCGGTTCGTGACTTGCGCCGACACGCCGAGGGTATGGTTCCCAAGCATGTCGCTGAAGAGGAATGCCACGCCGCCCGAGGCGTAGGTGCCGAACGGGTCCACTCCTACACCGATCGTCGGCTGCCCGGCGAAGTCGAGCGAGAACTTCGGCTTATACGGCTCCTCTTCGGGCTTCTGGTCCTCCGGCGGCAGTGAGCTCGTCGCACTCGCGATTGCCGTGGCAACTGCGCCCTCAGGCGCGGTGCGCGGCGGCAGAACGGCGGGGTTGCCGGGCAAGTTCACGGGCGGCGTTCCCGCCAACTGCGTTTCGGTTTCGAGCGCGTAGATGTTGTAGCCGTCGTCTTCGTACGCGCTGAAAATGACGCGCCCGCCGGCGGCCGACATCGCCGGGCTCAGCTCCGTGATGCCGCTGACGCCAGTGACCAGGTTCGTGAGCTGCACCGGCTCCCCGCCACCGAGCGAGAGGCGATACATATTCGTGATGCCCTGCCGATCGGAAAGGAAATAGAGGCTGCGGCCGTCACGAGACCACTGCGGTCCGATGTTTTTGGCGCCCTGGAAGCCACCGACTTCGCGGACGTTGCCGCTCGCGAGGTCCATCACCGCGAGTCGGAACGGACCGGCGTCGAGCTGATCCAGCTTTGTGGTGTAACGATCGGTCGCGAACGCGAGCTGCGTGCCGTCAGGCGAGAACGCTGGGTCGAGTTCCGCGAACGCGTCATTCGTGAGCCGCTTCAAGGAGCTGCTCGCAAGGTCGTACAGGAAGAGGTCGTTGAAACCGCCGAGCAGGCCCGAGAACGCGATCCGGTTCCCATCCTGTGACCAGGTGGGGTTCAACACCTCGTCGGCCCCTTCGATCATGATCTCGCGTTCCTTCCGGCCCCGATTCACGTCGAAGATCGCCAGGACGGGCTCCCCTTTGCTGATGGCCGGCACGACGAATTTGGCCCCCGTCGGATCCCACGCGCCTGCGGACGTCAGGAACTGAAGACTCTCGAAGTGAGGATTCGTCGCCGTGTCGGTGAGCTTCTTGATCACCTTCCCCGTCGCCGTATCTCCAACGTACAGGTCGATCGAGAAGAGATCGCGCTCCGAGAAGAACATGAACTTCGAACCGTCGGGGCTCAGCTCGGGGCTCGCGTTGAGTTTCGGCCCCTTCTCAGTCTGGTTGACGATGACGCTGCGGGCGATACGCCCCGCGAGCACCGTCGTTTCTGCGACCGGGCGATAGGCCTCGAACTCCGCGGAGTGCCACAGCTTGGTCAACTCCTTGCTGTCGATGCCGAGCACGCCCTGGAACGCTTCCTTGTAGCCCTGCGCCACAGCGCCGGCCCGGAGCAGGGTACCTACGGCCTTGTCACCGTATTTGCCGCCAATAAACGCCCACAGCGCGTGGCCGTAGCGATACGGGAAATACCGTGGATTATCGAGGTCGTCGATCGCCGGGAGTTTTTCGCGCCGCGCGGCGTCGCGCATCCACATCGCCGTTTGTGTATCGACGGGACCGATCGACAGATATTCGGCCATCCCCTCGATGAACCAGAGCGGCAGTGAAAGGGCACCGGCATTATTCGTATTCACGTTCGTGCCGGTGATGTCGTACTGGAACGCGTGGACCAGCTCGTGGCCGAGCACGTGATCGGTCGACTCGAGCGGGCCTGCCAGCGGCAGGATGATCCGCCGTTTCAATGCCTCGGTCACGCCCCCCGTTCCTTCACCGATCTCCCCGCGAAGGGTGTTGGTCTCACGGAAGTGGGGACCGCTGGCATACAGGATCAACGGCTGGCGTCCGCGCAGCTCGTGATTCAGGATGCGTGAGAGCCGGCCGTACCAGCGCTCCGCCATCCGGGCGACCATCCGCGTCGCCTCTTCCTCCTCCGGGTAGTAATAGATATCGAAGTGCTCGGTCTTGAGGACCTTGAAATCGAACTCGTGGTACTGGACCTTGTTGCGGCCGAAATAATCCTGGGCCGACGCAATAGCGGGAACGAAAAGGATGGCGACGAGTGCGAGCGCGAGGATTCGGGATCGGGTGTTCATGCTGCCTGCCTCGAGCCCGGCAAAGCGGGCTCTTTGTTCGTGCTTCGGACCGGGTGAAACGGGCCCCGGCCGACCGCCCTCGGGAGAGTACGTTCACCGCGAGAACGGTCCGACAATTGTCCTACGTGTTGGACAACACACAGGGTGCGAACGTCCCCGGCTGCAACGAGTGTACCGGGCGCCTGGACGGATTTGCTAGACTCGCCTCAACTCCATGCGCGCGCTTTACGTAATCCTTCCCGTTCTTTGTATCCTGGCAATCGCTTACCGATACTACAGCGCGTTCATAGCCGCGCGCATCATGGCGCTCGACGACCGCCGGGCGACACCGGCCCACGTCAGGAACGACGGTCACAACTATCACCCGACGCACCGGCTCGTGCTGTTCGGCCATCACTTCGCGGCCATCACTGGCGCCGGCCCGCTGATCGGCCCTGTGCTTGCGGCCCAGTACGGCTTCGCCCCGGGGCTCATCTGGCTGGTCGCGGGCGTCTGCCTGGCGGGCGCGGTTCACGATTTCATGATCCTGTGGGCGTCCACTCGTCGGGGCGGCCGCTCGTTGTCCGAGATCGCGCGATCCGAGATCGGCCCCGTTGCTGGCGTGATGGCCGCCATCGCCATCCTCTTCATCATCGTCATTGCGCTTGCCGGCCTCGGCCTGGCCGTGGTGAACGCCCTCCAGGAGAGCGCCTGGGGCACGTTCACCATAGGCGCATCGATCCCGCTGGCGCTGTTCATGGGTCTGTACATGTACCGCGTCCGCAAGGGACGCATCGCTGAAGCAACGGTCATCGGCGTCTTCGGTATGACGCTGGCGGTCGTCCTCGGCAAACCGGTCGCCGCGTCGTCGTTCGGCCACTGGTTCGTGCTGTCGCGCGAGCAGTTGATCGTGGCGATGGCGGCCTACGGTTTCATCGCGTCGGTGCTGCCCGTGTGGATGCTGCTCTGCCCACGCGACTATCTCAGCTCCTTCATGAAGATCGGCACCATCGCGTTCCTCGTGCTGGCGGTGGTCTTCGTGAATCCCGAACTGCACATGCCGGCGTTCACGGAGTTCACCGCTGGTGGCGGACCGATCATTCCTGGCCCGCTGTTCCCATTCGCTTTCATCACCATTGCATGCGGCGCGATCTCCGGGTTCCACGCACTCATCGCGTCGGGCACGACGCCAAAGATGATTGATCGCGAGTCTGACATCCGCCCCATCGGCTACGGCGCGATGCTGATCGAAGGGCTGGTGGGCATCATGGCCCTGATCGCGGCGAGCGCGATGTTCCCCGGCGACTACTTCGCGATCAACACCTCGTCGGCCGTATTCAGCAATCTCGGGATGCCGGTGGTGAACCTTCCGGACCTCGAGGCGGCGGTGGGGGAAACGGTCAGCGGACGCCCCGGCGGCGCCGTCTCACTCGCCGTCGGGATCGCGCAGATCTTTACCGGCCTCCCCGGCATGCGCGGGCTGATGGACTACTGGTACCACTTCGCGATCATGTTCGAGGCGCTCTTCATCCTCACCACCATCGACACGGGAACGCGGGTCGCTCGGTTTCTCGTGCAGGAATTCCTCGGGCAGTTCTACGCGCCCATGGCGCGGCAGGAATGGATACCGGGGGCGGTCTTCTCGACACTGCTCGTCGTGTTTGGCTGGGCGTATTTCATCTGGACGGGAAACATCAGCACGATCTGGCCGATGTTCGGGATCGCGAATCAGCTGCTCGCAGCAGTCGCGCTCGCGGTAGCGACCACCATCATCATCAACGAGGGAAAATCGAAGTACGCGTGGGTGACGATGGTGCCGCTGGCGTTCGTGTCGATCACGACGCTGAGCGCGGGGGCACTCAGCGTGCGCGACAACTTCTGGCCGATGGCCGTCGGCGAGGACATGCCGCTGCACTTTCAAGGATGGGTGAACACTGTCGCCACCGTCACGATGATGGCGTGCGTCATCGTGATCCTCGCCAACGCGTTCTGGAAGTGGCGGCGCGTCTTGACCGGGGCGGAACCGGTGCCGCTCCGCTCTACGCTGTGAGCGCGCTGCCCCGCCCGTACCGCTGCGTCGCGTAACCCACGATCAGTCCGAGCACGCTCCCCGGCAGGATGATCTCCCAGTAATAATGTTTGCCGTCTGGTGTCGGCATGGCCGCCACGAGGAAAGCGAAGAACGCCCCGATCGCCAGGCCAACGAGGAGGCCTGCGGGCAGCGACCGCACCTTGTTGGCGAACCAGCCTATCAACACGCCCGCGACGACCCCCTTGAAAGTGGATCCGACCACGATCCCCACGATCTGCGGCGCCACTTCCGGCGCCGAGACCAGCGCCGTCAGACCGTCGAATACACCAAGAATCCCACCAAGCACCAACCCGAGCAGCGGCTTGTTCATATGAGTTCTCCTTTCCGGCTTGCGGCTTGCGGCTCCCGGCTCGCGGCTCGCGGTTCCGGCTGCCGGCTCGCGGTCTTCTCTAACCCGAACTCCCGCTACTGACGAAGTACGCGACCAGCGCACGCATGACGATGTAGCCGAGGACGAGAAGAATCGGGACACGGTATGTCCACGAGACGCGCGCCATGCGTTCGAGCAGCGACTCGTGATGCGCGTCCACGGCATGGCCGGCGCGGAATCTCGCGACGTCAGCCGCCAGCGCCGCAGCCGTCGCGTAACGCTCGTCAGGTGTCGGCGCCATCGCTCGC
This sequence comes from Vicinamibacterales bacterium, assembly GCA_035537955.1. GTDB lineage: Bacteria > Acidobacteriota > Vicinamibacteria > Vicinamibacterales > 2-12-FULL-66-21 > JACDCA01. The sequence continues at coordinate 10,504 of DATLLF010000177.1, forward strand.
GCGCAGATCGCTCGGAGAGCCCGCGGCGCAGTGTCACCGGTGAGCCAGGCGAGGACGGCGCCGAGTGAATACACATCTGCGCCGGCACTGACGTCCTCTGCGCGTTCCTGCTCGGGCGCCATGAAGCCGCGGGTGCCGATCACACGTTCATCGGCGTCGGCGTCTCCCTTTGTCGCGACGCCCCAGTCGACGACGAGCACTTCGCCGAACGGACCGATCATGACGTTGTCGGGCTTCAGGTCACGATGGATCACGCCATGCGCGTGCGCGAAGTTCACGGCCTCACAGATGCGCTCGAAAATGCCCAGCCGCTCGCTCAGGGATGGGACGGCGACGATGTGTTCAGCGAGCGTGGCGCCCCGCACCCGCTTCATTACATAAAACATCCGTCCATCAGCGAGGCGTCCGCCGTCGTGGATCGGTACGATGCCAGGATGCTCCAGTGACGCCAGTATCCGTGCTTCGTCCTTCAACAGCCGCTCGACGTCCGCGCCACGGACGCCCGTCGATACCTTGATCGCGACTTCGCGCCCGAGCTGCTCGTCGAACGCCACATAGACGGCGCCCATGCCGCCGCGCCCGATCTCCTCGAGGATCGTGTATCGCTCGTTGGTGAAGTCGGGCCAGTTGGCCACACTCTGCAGCCGCGCGATCGTCGTGTCGTCGAGGAAGGTCACTGCACCTCCATGCCGAAGAGCTCGCGCGCTTCGCGGCGGAATTCCTCGTCGGTCGCGCAGAGGCCGCGCAGAGCCGTCAGCGCGTGCCCCCGGAATGTCCGGCGGACGACCGCGAGATGATTCGTGACCTGCGATTCGGTCAACCCGAGCTCCTGCGCGAGAGCCGCGTAGCTCACGCCATCACTCGGATCGATGTCGTACCGCTCGAAGAGCTTGAAATGGACGGCCCTGCCCGAGCGCTCCATCTCGGCCCGGGTCTCGTTGACGGCGCGCTGGAACAAGGCGCGGACGAACTCCTGCCGGAAGAAGTCTTCCGCATCCGGCGCTGACGCGAGCGACTGCGCACGTACTTCGTGTTCCGCCTCGTCGAAATCGAGCGAGACAGTCCGCACGTCTCCGCCGCGCTTCATTCGCGCGGAGGCCTGACGTGCGTTCATCGCAAAACGATCTACGCAGACGCGGACGAAGGTGCGGAAGCGCGCCTTTCCGGGCTCATATTTCTCGAGCCAGGCTTTCTGAAAGGCGTCCGAGAAGAAGGCCTGCGTAAGATCCTGCGCGTCCTCGGCGCTGAGCCGCCATGTCGTGCGCAGGTGCTTGTACACGGGTTTCCAGTAGCCTTCCACGAGGTCCCCGAAGGCCGCAGTTCTATCGGCCGGGTCTTCCCTGCGCAGCCGTTCGATGACCGAATGCCGGGTGGGCGGAAAGGCCGATGCCATCGTTCATAGCTCCTTTACACTCCTCGAGCGGGTCCTTTATTGCGGAGCCGCGCTGAGATGGTAACGCGTCTTGTGTCACGATCGGGAACGCGGCGGATCTCCGCTGCATCCAATGAGGCAGGTATGCGCAGCGAGCCGAGGAAGACTGACGAGGCCACGGCGGCCGATGATGCGGCGCTGGCGCGGAAGATCGCGCAGCGGGATCAGGCGGCGTTCGAAGCCCTGATGCGGCGGTACAACGGACGTCTGTTCCGAGTGGCTCGCGCGATCCTCAAGGATGACGCCGCAGCAGAGGACGCCTTGCAGGAAGCCTATCTGGACGCATACAGGAACATCGGTCAGTTTCGCGGCGACTCCCAGCTCGCGACCTGGCTCGTCCGGATCGTGACCAATCGCGCCCTGATGCGGCTACGCAAGCAGAAACGTGAGCAGGTTGTCGTGTCGATGGACCAGACAGACAGCGCGGAGGATGGCGTGCTGCAGTTCCCCGATCGCACTTCTGAATCTCCGACGGCCGCCACGTTGCGCGCTGAAGCGCGACGGATGCTCGAACGACGTATCGACGAGCTGCCGGTGAGCTTTCGAACGGTATTCGTGCTGCGCGAAGTCGAGGAGCTGAGCGTCGAGGAGGTATCAGCCTGCCTCGGCATTCCGCCCGCCACGGTCAGAACCCGCCTTTTCAGGGCACGCGCCCTCCTCCGCGAAGCCCTGGCTCGCGACCTCGACCATGCCACCGGCGATGTATTCGCGTTCGCCGGTGATCGCTGCGACCGCATCGTCACGAACGTGCTCGCGCGCGTCGCGGCTGAGGATGCGGGAACATCGCCGACCCCTCCTGCATCCAACGAGGTGTAGTCACACGTCGTTCGTGTGAGCGCACGTTTTCAACAGGAAGGGAGATTGCCCGTGATGTTCTCAGCAGTAGTGGTTACAGGTTTGCTCTTCGGGGCGCCGGCAGCGCCGGTTCAGGAAATCAACGACGCGCAGATCGCCGCGATCGTCGTGACGGCCAACCAGGTCGACATCGACGCCGGCGAGCTCGCCGCCGCCCGCGCCTCGAGCGCTGACGTCAAGAAATTCGGGCAGCAGATGGTCACCGATCACAAGGGCGTGAACAAGTCCGCCGTCGATCTCGCCACGAAGCTGAAGGTCACCCCGGAGGAGAACGAGACCAGCAAGGCGCTGAAGGCGGGCGGCGAGAAGAACGTGGCCAACCTGAAGACGCTGAAGGGCGCGGCGTTCGACCAAGCGTACGTGGACCACGAGGTCGCTTACCACACGCAGGTGATCGAGGCGCTCGACAAGACGCTGATCCCGAACGCGAAGAACGCCGAACTGAAGGCTCTGCTGGTGAAGGTGCGCCCCGCGTTCGTCGCTCACCTCGAGCACGCGAAGCACATCCAGTCATCGCTCAAGACCGCCAACTGAGGGGGGTCATGCGCAAGCCGCTCATTCTCATCGTCCTGGCGCTGCTGGTGTGCAGCGCCGGGATGCACGCGGACCAGAAGGGCCGCAAGCCGGTGACGCATACGGTCACGGTCGACGCGACGGCCTTTACGCCAGCGAAGCTGACCATCGCTCCCGGAGACACTGTCCTGTGGGTCAACAATGACGTCATCCCGCACACCGCCACGTCGACGAAGGTCGGCACCTTCGACTCCGGAACGATCGCCTCGGGTAAGTCGTGGAAAACGACGTTCAAGACGGCGGGCGAGTTCGCCTATGCCTGCCAGTTTCATCCGACGATGAAAGCATCGATCGTCGTCAAGTAGTCGGGCCACGCCGCGGCATCAAGTAAGCTGTGCCTGATGCCGCAGCGTGCGAT
>DATLLF010000178.1:0-61109 GCA_035537955.1 Vicinamibacterales bacterium
TCGGACCCGGAAGCCGGAAGCCGGAAGCCGGAAGCCGGAAGCCGAAAGCCGAATTCATCGCAGCTCCACCGATCCGGATCCGCACAGCTGTTCCACCTCGTTGACCAGCCGCTCCGAGGGGCGCACACGGACCGCCACTTCCGAGCGGACGCGCAACGGCTTCTCCCTGCCGCTCACATCGAGCTCGAGAAAGACGCGGCGGTCACCACGGTGCCGCGCGAGCAGTTCCGCCAGCGCCTCGAAGGTTGGTCTGCCGTGCGGCGGCACGGACAGGTGGATGGCCACTTCCTTCGTCGTCCGCTCCTGCAGCATCGAGATCGGCTGTAGCTCGGTCGCGACGATGCGGGCGGACTCGTCATCTTTTTCGAACTTTCCGCGCACGAGGAGCATGGCGTCGGGCTCGATCAGGCTGCCATGCTTGCCGAACGTTTCGGGAAACACGACGACTTCGAGCGCTCCCGCGACGTCGTCGAGCATGAACACCGCCATGCGGTCTCCCTTTTTCGTCTTCAGGGGGCGGAGGCCCGAGACGATGCCGGCCGTCCACACATCGGGCATCGAATCGGTGAGTTCTGCGACGCGTTTCGCGCCGAAGGCGCGGAGGTCTTCAGCGAAGCGGTCGAGCGGATGTCCGCTGAAATAGAAGCCGAGCGCCTCTTTCTCTCCCGCGAGCTGCACGGCTTCCGTCCATGCGACCGCGTCCGCGAGCGGTACGGCGCCGTGGACATCGTCGTCACCGCCGCCGCCGAACAACTGATGCTGTCCCTGGTCGCGGTCCCGTTGATGGCGGCCGCCGTGCTCGATCGCCTTGTCGACCGCCGCGAACAGGCGCGCGCGCGCCCGTCGCGTGTCCGCCGCCGCCTCCTTGACGAGCGAATCGAGTGCGCCCGCCTTGATCAGGCTCTCGAGGACGCGTTTGTTCACGAGCCTGAGGTCAACCTGCTCGCACAGTGTATGCAAGGAGTCCAGTCTGCCAAGCTCGCGACGGACGTCGAGGATCGACTGCACCGCACCTTCGCCGACGTTCTTGACTGCGCAGAGGCCGAAGCGGACCCCCTTCTTCGTCACCGTGAATCGCAGCTCGCTGGCGTTGACGTCGGGCGGAAGGATCGGCACGCCGAGCTCGCGGCATTCCCCGAGATACATGGCGAGCTTGTCGGTGTTTGCGGCTTCGATCGTCAGCAGCGCCGCCATGAAGTGCCAGGTGTAGTTCGCCTTGAGGAAGCCGGTCTGGTATGCCACCCACGCATACGTCGTCGAGTGCGACTTGTTGAAGCCGTAGCCGGCGAAGTACTCCATCAAGTCGAAGATCTTCGTCGCCTTTTTTTCATTGACGCCGTTCTTCTTCGCACCCTCCATGAAGGCTTCGCGCTGCTTCGCCATGACCTTGGGGTCTTTCTTCCCCATGGCCTTGCGAAGCATGTCGGACTGCCCCATCGTGAATCCGGCCAGCACGGCCGCGATCCGCATGACCTGTTCCTGGTAGGCGATGACGCCGTACGTGTCACGCAGGATCGGTGCGAGCTGCTGAAGCTCGTACTTGACTTCCGTCTTTCCCTGCTTGCGGGAGATGTAGTCGTCCACCATCCCCGACTTGAGAGGGCCGGGGCGATACAGTGCGTTCAGTGCGATCAGGTCATCGAGGCGTTCCGGCTTCGCCTTGCGCAGCAGCTCGCGCATGCCCGAGCTCTCGAACTGGAACACGCCATACGTCTGCCCATCCGAAAAGAGCTGGAAGGTCTTTGCGTCGTCGAGCGCGATTGCGTCGATGTCGAGGTCGGTCCCTTCCGTCCGCTTGATCTCGTCGAGCGCATCGCGGATGAGCGTCAGCGTGCTGAGCCCGAGGAAGTCCATCTTCAGCAGGCCGACGCGTTCGACCTCCTTCATCGCCCATTGCGTGACGATTTCGTCCTTCTGACTCTTGTAGAGCGGGATGAACTCCGTGAGAGGCTTTGGCGCGATGACGACGCCTGCAGCGTGGACGGAGGCGTGCCGGGTCATGCCCTCGAGCCGCTGCGCGACCGTGAGCAGTTCCTTGACGCGCTCGTCCTTCTGCTGCAGCTCCTTGAGGGCCGGGCTCTCGGCCAGCGCTTTTTCCAGCGTCATGTCGAGCGCCGGCGGCACCGCCTTGGCGACGCGATCGGCATCCGCGTACGGAATGTCCATGACTCGCGCCACATCGCGAACGACGGCGCGCGCCTTCATCGTTCCGAACGTGATGATCTGTGCCACGTTCTCCCGGCCGTACTTGCGCGTGACGTAATCGATCACCTCGCCGCGCCGCCGTTCGCAGAAGTCGATGTCGATATCTGGCAGCGAGACGCGCTCCGGATTCAGAAAGCGTTCGAAGATCAGGTCGTACTCGATCGGGTCGACGTCCGTGATGCGGAGACAGTACGCGACGAAGCTCCCCGCCGCCGATCCGCGGCCGGGTCCGACGGGGATCCCGCACTCGCGCGCGTAGCGGATGAAGTCCCACACGATGCAGAAGTACCCGGGGTACTTCATCTGCTTGATCATCTCGATCTCGTAGATGAGCCGCCGCTCGTACTCGTCGATCGTGTGATTCAGGACACCCTTGCTCTGGAGCTCTTTCAGACGCGCCAGCCGCATCTGGAACCCGTCGCGGACGATGTGCTCGAAGTACTCGTCGAGGGTGAAGCCCTCGGGGACGTCGAAGTTCGGAAGGTGGTTGACTGTAGCGGAGAGGTCCACGTGGCAACGCTCGGCGATGCGAACGGTATTCGCCATCGCCTCGGGGTAGTCGCCGAACACGCGCGCCATCTCCTCGGCGGTCTTCAGATAGAACTGGTCGCCGTGATACTTCAGCCGCTCCGTATCGTTCACGGTTTTGCCGGTACCGATGCAGAGCAGGATATCGTGCGGCTTGAAATCGGAGTTCTTCAGGTAGTGGACGTCGTTGGTGGAGACGAGCTGGAGGTTCAGCTCCTTCGCGATCGGCTGAAGGCCCGTGTTGACGATCTTCTGTTCGTCGATGCCCTGGTACTGCATCTCGAGGAAGAAGTTGTTCGCACCAAGGATGTCGCGATACGCCGCGGCGGCGTCCATCGCTTTCTTCTGCTGTTCCGTACGGATCCCGGTCGCGACTTCTCCTTTCAGGCAGCTGCTCAATCCGATCAGGCCCTTCGCATGGCGCGCGAGCAGGTCCTTGTCGATGCGTGGTTTGTAGTAGAAGCCCTCGGTATAGCCCGACGACACGAGTTTGATGAGGTTGTGGTAGCCCTCTTTGCTCTCGGCGAGCAGTACCAGGTGATTGGCTGTTTCACCGGGCGTGCCGCTCTTCGTCCGCCGGTCGCCAGGTGCAACATAGACCTCGCATCCCAGGATGGGATTGATGCCACGCTTCCTCGCCTGATCGTGGAAGACGATCGACGAGAACATGTTGCCGTGTTCGGTGATCGCCGCCGCCGGCATCTTCAGCTCGACGCACTTGTCGAGCAGTTCCTCGATCCGGCACGCGCCGTCGAGAAGGGAGTACTCAGAGTGCAGGTGAAGATGAACGAATTCCGCCATTAGCGGCTGCTCCCCGAACGCTTCACCGCAGCGCACGCGGAGGACGCAGCGCGGTTCTCGCGTCCGCTGCCGGAAGTCCCCGGCGTTCTCTGCGCTCTCTGCGGTGAGTCCGCCATCGCTACTCCCACTCGATAGTAGAGGGTGGCTTCGAGCTGACGTCGTACACCACGCGGTTGATGCCCTTCACCTCGTTGACGATACGCGAGGAGATCGATGCCAGCAGTTCGTGAGGCAGACGCGCCCAATCGGCGGTCATGCCATCCTTGCTCTGGACGGCGCGGATCGCGATTGTGTACTCGTAGGTTCGCGCGTCGCCCATCACGCCGACGCTTTGCACCGGCAGCAGCACGGCGAATGATTGCCACAGCTTCCGATACCAGCCCGCCTTCTTGATCTCTTCGGCGACGATGTGATCGGCGCGGCGCAAGAGGTTCAAACGCGAATGCGTCACTTCGCCGAGGATGCGGACGGCGAGCCCCGGGCCCGGGAACGGCTGGCGCCAGACGAATTCTTCTTCGAGCCCCAGTTGTTCTCCGACGCGCCGCACCTCGTCCTTGAACAGCAGTCGAAGAGGCTCGACCAGCTTGAACCGCATGCGCTCGGGCAGGCCGCCGACGTTGTGATGGCTCTTGATCGCCGATGACGGTCCGACGACCGACACGCTCTCGATCACGTCCGGATAGAGCGTGCCCTGGCCCAGGTAATCGAATGAGCCGAGCCTCTTCGCTTCGTCCTCGAAGACATCGATGAACGTCGCGCCGATGATCTTGCGCTTGTGTTCCGGATCGGTGACGCCGGCGAGTCGCGTGAGAAAGAGGTCCGCGGCATTCGCGAATACGAGCGGCAGCTTCATGCGTGCGAACCGAAGCTTGATCTGTTCTCCTTCGTCCTGCCGCATCACCCCGTTGTCGACGAAGATGCAGGTGAGCCGGTCAGCGATCGCACGGTGGATCAGCACCGCGGCAACAGTCGAATCGACGCCGCCGCTGAGCCCGCACACGACGCGGCCGTCGCCGACCTGCTCGCGAATCCGCGCGGTCGCCTCCTCGACGAAGGATCTCATCGTCCAGTCGCCGGTGCAGCCGCACACGTCGTACGCGAAATTGCGCAGGATCTCCAGACCATGGTCCGTGTGCGCAACCTCGGGATGAAACAGCAGCGCGTACAGCTGGCGCTGCGGCGCAGCCATTGCGGCGACAGGGGCGTTGGCACTCGTCGCCGTCACCGTGAAACCGGACGGCGCCGCCTTGACGAAATCGCCGTGGCTGGCCCAGACGCGCAGGTCTTTCGGCACTGACGCGAACAGCGGCGCGTCGTGCTGAATCTGGATCGTGGCAAGACCGAACTCGCGGTGCGGCGCCGGCGCGACCTCCCCGCCGAGCGCATGCGTCATCAGCTGCATGCCGTAGCAGATCCCGAGCACGGGCACGCCGATCGCGTACACGCCCGTGTCGCAGTGCGGTGCGCCCTGCTCGGAAACGCTCTTCGGTCCGCCCGAGAGGATGATGCCGACCGGGCGGCGCTCTTCGATTTTCGCCAGCGGCGTATCGAACGGCAGGATCTCCGCGTACACCGAGAGTTCGCGCAGGCGGCGCGCAATCAACTGTGTGAATTGCGAGCCGAAGTCGAGAACGACAATGGTCTGATGATTCACGATGAAACTGACGGACGGGATTTTCGGCCGAATGGATAACGCTATTATAAGGTGTGCAGTCGGCGCCCACCACAACATCTTGTTGGTTTCGCACGCGCACCGTCACTGCCACCGCTGCTCTCGCACTACTCCTCATTCGCGCCGCTGCTGCGCAGCAGGCGCCGGCGGTCGGCGGCGTGCCGCAGCCGCTGCCCGGTACGCCGATCGATGCGCCTGCTGCGCCCCCAACGATTGCATGGAGCATTGACATCCCCGCTGCGCCGATCGTCAGCCCGATCATTACTGCCGATCGCGTGATCGTGGCGTACCTGCCCGGCGTTGTCGCCGCGTTCGATCGCGCCGACGGACATCCGCTGTGGCGCGCGGAGCTCGAGCCGAAGCAGCCGCTCGCGACCGACGGAGCGCTCATCTTCGTTCACGCCGCTGAAGCGATTCACGCATTGCACGCCTCCAATGGTTCTGTTGCGTGGCGCGCCTCCAGTGGAACGCTCACGGCTCCGCTCATCGTCAAGGAAGGTTGGATCGTCGCGCCGACAGAAGGCCGGCTCACCACGCGCCGAACGAGTGACGGCAGCACCGTCTGGAGCGTCGAGGCCCCGCCGCAGCGGGAGGCGGCCGCGATCTCCGGTGACGTTCTCTACGTGCCTGTCGCCGGCGGGCGGCTCATGGCGCGCGATCTTCCTGATGGAAAGATCAAGTGGGACATTCAACTGGGAGGGAACGCCGTCGAACCGCTGGTGGTCAACGACGACGTGTTCGTGGGCGCTTCCGACAAGCGGTTCTACTGCGTCGACGCCACATCGGGCCGGGTCGAGTGGATCTGGCGCGTCGGCGCCGTCGTTCGAGGGCGTGCTTCGACGGACGGGCAGCGCATCATTTTCGCGGCACTCGACAATCTCGTGCGCGCGTACGATCGCGGCGATGGAGCGGAGCGATGGCACAAGGGGGTGCCGTTCCGCCCGATGGGAGGCCCGGTCGTGGGGGGCGGCGCCGTATTCGTCGCCGGCCCGGGCGCGGACATGCGGATCATGCGCGCCACCGATGGCACGGATGCCGGAGCGATAGCATTTCCGGGCCGCCAGGCGGTGCCTCCTGGCTCGCTCGATACCGGTGCAGGTGTCGTGTTCGCCGCGTTGACAGGTGGTCTCGAGGAGAGCTGGAAGCTGTCCCTGACGACGCCGCTGCCCGCTACCTGGCGACCATCTCGGTAGCGGCGAGCTCCTCGCGAACGGTGCGCGCGAGCCGCGCGACTCCTTCGCGAATCTTGTCGTGCGATGCGGCCGAGAACGCGAGGCGCACGAGATTGCGCGGCCCCGCTTCGACGAAGAACGCCTCCCCCGCCACGTAGATCACGCCATTTTCAACTGCGCGAGGAATCATCGCATCGGAATCGATCGGCTCCGGCAGGCTCGCCCACAGAAAGAATCCACCGCGCGGCGCGGGCCAGGTAATGCTGGTGCCAAACTCCTGTCGCAGCGCTCCTGTCATCACATCGCGGTTCTGCTGGTAGAACCGCCGAAGCGTAGGAACCTGCCGCGTCAACACACCGCGGCGGCACGCTTCGTAGACGATGCGCTGGTCGAGCGGTCCGGTGCAGAGGTCCTCTGCCTGCTTTGTGATCTCGAGCTTCGCTGCGAGAGGCGCCGGCGCATCGATCCAGGCGACGCGGTACCCGGGAGCGAGCGTCTTCGAAAAGCTGCTCAGGTAGACGACACGTCCGCCATCGTCATCGGCTTTGATGGGCCTGACGTCGCTCTCGCTTGCCGAGTCCTCGAAATACAATTCGCGGTAGGGATCGTCTTCGACGATGAGCACGTTGCGCCGATCCGCCCATTCGAGCAGGCGACGCCGTTTGTCGAGCCCGATGAGGAGCCCGGTTGGATTCTGGAAGTTCGGTACGAGATAGAGGACGCGAACGGTGCGTCCTTCGCTCACGACACGCTGATAGGTCTCGTCGAGAGCATCGAGATCCACTCCGTCAGCCGCCTGCCGCAGCCCCACCAGGCTCGCCTGCACGCTCCGAAACGCCGTGATGGCGCCCGTGTACGTCGGCAGTTCGACCAGCACGACGTCGCCCGGATCGAGCAGCACACGTGCGACGAGATCGAGGCCCTGCTGCGATCCGGTCGTGACGAGCAGCTGGTCCGGCGACGTCGTGACGCTACGCGCCGCCATGATGGCACCGATCTCCTCGAGCAGTGGTCTGTATCCGCGGGTAGGTCCGTATTGCAGAACCGATCCGTCGGTGCCGGCGAGCAGGTCGCGGCTGATTTCACTGAACTCATTCCACGCGAAGGTCTCGGGCGAGGGATATCCAGGTGCGAACGAGATCATGTCGCGCGATTGTGCGAGCAGCGTGCCCATCCGGCGGATTGCCGAGCCCTTCATCTGTTCGGCGGCACGGGACAGGAACTGGTTGTAGTCGATCATGCGGTAGCGGGAGGTTGAGCGACGCGAAGAGTACGCACGGCGTTGTTGCCATGCGCGTACAACCGATACTGCGCGAGATAGCCCACGAGCGCCGTCAGCCCGAGATACTGAAAGACGAATCCTCGCATCAGCCACGCGGCCACCTGCAGCGGAACGACCGCGAGACCGGCGAGTGGCACGAACGCAATCAGGCCGAGTCCGGCAGTCGCGAGGATGGAGGCGACGGTGGCCAGGGTCACGAGCAGCAGGACGACGCCGAAGATTGCCGCGATCTCACGCAGAGCGGACCGCAGAAAGGTCAGTACCAGTCCGGCTGCGGTCCTGACGCTGACGTCCTCGATGGCCACGATCATCTGCATGAGGAGGTACAGCAGATTGACGAGCGTGATCCAGACCACGAGAGCGCCGGACGCGAGGGCGGCGGTGACGGTCCACAGACCGAGCAGTACCGGCCGGTTCTGCGCGAGGGCGTAGCCGGCGACAATGAAACCCAGATACACCAGCGCGGTCGCGGCGTACGCGATCAACAGGCAGCCGCCGAGGCGCAGGTAGCGCCGCCACAGCCGCTTGCATCCGTCGAGAAAGGGTTCGATGTGGATGCGGTTCGCGCGGCGCACGGCGTCGAGCCGCAGCGGCGGCCGTTCGATGGGCCCGGTGCTTCCTTCGGCGTCGGCGAGGAGTGCCATCGTACCCCCCTTGACCACGAAGGCGAACGCGGATCCGCCCAGCAGCACGAGCAGAAACGCTGTGCCGAACGCGACGAACGCCACGGGATTGGTACGCAGCGCAGCGAACACGGACGCGACGATGTCGCGGGGACTGCCGGCGAGCAGGTCGTCGACTTCAGCACCGAGCAGCAATACCACGAGAAAGAGCCCGCCGATCACCGGGACGGCGAGCAGCAGCTTCAACATCGATTCCGCGATGAACTGCACCACCACGAGCGGCCAGTTGGCCGCAACGATCACGGCGCCGCGTTTGAGCGCGGCTCTCAGGGGTAGATGGTGCGTCACGGACAGGTCTTCAGTTTACCCTGTTGCGGTATCCTCCTGACGAAGGTGCCTTCCCTCAAAAACTCGCCGATGCGTGCGCGGCACGTGAGTTGGCGGCGGCTCCTCGCGACGGGTCTGCTCGCCTCGCTCGCCGCGGTCGCGGCTGGCGCCGCGCTCGAGTGGTTCCGTTTCGGCGCAAGCGGCGCCCAGACCGCATCTCGCGTCGAGGCTGAGATCCGCGGCGACTTCGACGAGATGACAGCGCTGCTGGCGCGGCTCGGCACCGCCATCGCCACCGATCCGGAAACCGTTCGCGCGCTGCAGACGGCGCGTTCGCTCCAGGCGGAGCCCGAGGCGGCCCGCACGCTCTTCGAAGTACTCGACCGTCGCCTTGGCGACGCGAAGTCGCGCGCCGACGTCGCCGTCACCATCTACGACTTTCCGGACGGCGTCGCGCGTGCCTGGGCCGGACGCCCTTCAGATATTCCGGGCGAGCGGATCCGTACGCCCCGCTCCTGGTTCGTCACCCCTTCTCCGCAGGGTCTCCGCCTCGTTCATGTTCTTCCGGTTTCGGGCGGCGACGATGCCCCACTCGGTGTGGTCGCGACCGAGCACGCGCTTTCCCCCGCACCCGCCGTCACGACCATCGCCCCAAGCGAGTACGCACTGCCGACGGCCTTCGGGCCCGCATCACTCCGGCTCGCCTTCGAAGGAGCAGGCGAACAGACCGCGCCAGGGGCGTTGCTTCTTCGTGCGCCGAACGGCGACGTTCTCGTCGAAGCCCAGATCTCGTCCGAGCAGCTCGCGCTGACGCGCGCGCACTGGCGCCGGCGTGAGGCCGCCGCGGTGCTGGGGATACTTGCCGTCACACTGTTCCTTCTGGTCGGCCCCGCGTTGGATGCGCGATCGTCGGCGCGATCGACGCACACGCACGTGAAGCTCACGCTGATCGCAAGCGCGCTGATCGTAGGAGGCGCGTCGATCGGCTGGACGGCGCTCGACGTGGCGTTCGAGGGAGTCCCCGGCGGGCGGGCGGCGCTGCTCGTGTGCAGCGCCACCGTCACGGCCTTCATCGCGCTCCTCGCCGTCCCGCTTTCCCGGCTTCGCGCCGGTCTGCGCCATCGCCGCCGCGATCCGTCCTCCGCCATCGTGACGTTCGGCGCGACGCAGGTTGCGGCAGGGATCGCGGTGGCCGGACTGCTGATTGCGTTCGAGGTCCTGCTCTCACGGGCACTGGCGGGCGCGCCGGTCGACCTCAGGCATTTCTCCCTGCATCCCTGGAGCGAGGAGCGTTTGACGCTCCTGGTCGCGATCCTCACAACCCACATTGCCGCCGTGTGGGCCGCGGTCGTGATCCTGGCGATGTCCATCATCCGGTGGCGGCTCGGTCGCGGGTACTCGACGCGGCTGCTCGTGCTGTGGATCGTCTGGACGGCGCCGTCGTTCATCATCGCGCTTCTATCGCTGAATCGCGGATGGCCGACGCCGGTGCTGGGGGTGAGCCTCTCGGCCGCCGCCTGCGCCACCGCCGCGTTGCTGGCGCGCCGCACCGCGTTGTGGTTTCGCCATGCGACGGTCGCCGCGCGCATCCTCGGCCTGTTCATCGCCTTTCTCATTCCGTCGCTGCTGCTGTATCCGTCGGTGAACTTCTTCACCCTGCGAACGCTGCGGAGCGTTGTGGCCGAGCGGTTTGCTGTGCAGGCGCAGAATCATCCGCAGATGCTGCAGGATGTGCTCGCGACTGTCCGCAATGAACTCGACGCGATGCCCGCACTGGGTGAACTGGTCAACGGCGGCGCTGCAGCGTCTTCCCAGGGCTGCGCGACCGAGAGCGCGTTCCTTGTCTGGCGGCAGACCGCACTTGCGCGCGAACGGCTCACATCGGCCGTTGAGCTCTACGATGGAGAGGGGCGGCTGGTCAGCTGCTTTGCCCTCAACTTCCCTGAGTATGCGGGAAGCATCCGGGCCGCTCCCGCAACGTCCTCATGCTCGTGGGAGGTCTTCGGCGAAGCGGCCCGATTCGGATCCGAGGAGCGCCGGATGCTGCACGCCGAGCGAAGCATCTGCGATGGTACCGGTCCGGAGAAGAGGATTCTCGGCTCGATCGTTCTCCACATCATCCCCGACTACCGCACGCTCCCCTTTATCACGTCGCAGAGCCCCTACTTCGAGGTCTTCCGCACGCAGGGGGGCGCACCGGCCGAGGGGACGACGGCGAGCGATGTCGAGATCGTGATCTACGGCTGGGGATTGACGCCGCTCTATTCATCGGGCGCGGCGTGGCCGATCACAGAGGAACTGTTCGCGCGCATCTACCATTCACGCGAGCCCTTCTGGACGGAACTCGAACGAGGCGATGCACGCTGGCATGTGTACTTCTCGAACGACCGCAACGGAATTTATGCGCTCGGCTACCCGGCACTGACCATCTTCGATCGGTTGGTTCATCTCGCCGAGCTGACGACGCTCGCCGGGCTCGTGTTCGTGATCGTTCTTCTCGCGACGGCGGCGTTCACACGGATGGCGCGCGAGCGGCCGCGAGTAGGGCGTGCGCTGCTCCGCGAAATCCGCGCGAGCTTCTATCGCAAGCTGTTTCTGGCGTTCGTCCTCGCGTCGATCATCCCGGTGCTCACGCTCGCGTTCGTGATCCGTGCGTACTTTGCCGGTCTGCTGCGGGCCAACGTCGAGGCAGAGGCGGCGCGCTCCGCCTCGGTGGCACAGCGCGTCATCGAGGAGTCACAGGCGTTGCAGCTGCAAGGCGGCGAACAGCCGCCGCCGGCGAGCGACGACGTGATGATCTGGATCAGTCAGGTCATCGACCAGGACGTCAACGTCTTCCGCGGCCCGGAACTGCTCGCGACGAGCGAGCGCGATCTGTTCGCATCCGGTCTGCTGCCGACGCGCACGCCTGCGGACGTGTATCGCGGCATAGCGCTGCAGCGGCTGCCCAGCTTCGTGGGAGAGGATCGCATCGGCTCGTTGCCGTACATGATCGCCGCCGCTCCGGTGCGCGCTGGCGGGCGTGACGCGATCCTGACCGTCCCGTTGGCCAACCAGCAGCGCGAGATCGAAGAAGAAGTGGACGAACTCGATCGCGGCGTGCATCTGGCCGCGCTTTTCTTCATTCTCGTCGGCGCTGGTATGGGGCTGTCCATGGCCGAGCGCATTGCGGATCCGGTGAGCCGCCTGACGCGCGCGACACGCCGTATCGCGAGCGGTGACTTCGATGCGCGCATCGCCGTCCGCTCGGCCGACGAGCTGCGACGTCTGGTCGACGCATTCAACCGCATGGCCGCCGAGCTGAAGGCGCAACGCGCGCAGCTCGAACGGACACACCGCCTCGAAGCATGGGCGGAGATGGCCCGGCAGGTTGCGCACGAGATCAAGAATCCGCTCACGCCGATCCAGCTCTCTGCCGAGCACCTGCGTCGCGTGCACGCGGATCGCGGCGAACCGATGGGCCCCGTGCTCGACGGATGCGTCAACGCGATCCTCGGTCAGGTCCGGCTGCTGCGGCAGATTTCCTCGGAGTTTTCGAATTTCGCGTCGTCACCAACGGCACGGCCGGCCTCTGTCCGCCTGCCCGAGCTCGTCGCTGAAGTCCTCGCGCCTTACCGGACCGGGCTCGCGGGCCGCGTTGAGATCTACAACCAGACGTCGGATCCGTTGCCCGCCGTCTTCGTGGATCGCACTCTTATTGCGCGTGCACTCTCGAACATCGTCGAGAATGCGCTGCATGCCATGCCCGGGCACGGATCGATCACGCTGACGAGCGACGAGGAGCCGGGGTTCGTGGTGCTGCGCGTACGCGATACCGGCATTGGCATGGACGAGGAGGCGCTGTCACGCGTTTTCGAGCCGTACTTCTCGACGAAAGCAACCGGTACAGGGCTCGGGCTGCCCATCGCACGTCGCAATGTGGAATTGAGTGGCGGCCGCATTGAAGTCGAGAGCGCACGCGGCCAGGGCACGACGGTGATCCTGCGGCTCCCGACGATCCCGTAGCGCGACTCAGCGGACGTTGGTCGGAGGCGTTTCGGGAGTCGACGCCACCGCCGCGTCTGCTTCAGGATGGCGTTTGAGACGTCCGACCATCCATGAGATCACGGCGAACACGAGGTAGCCATACGCCATCACGACCAGCGCGACGCGCGGCTGCGTGGCAATGAGCGCGATGATCACGGCGCCGACAAAGAGCGCAAAGTACGAGCGCCGCCAGCCGACATCAATCGCCTTGACGCTGCGGAAGCGGATCGTGCTCACCATCAGAAGCGCCGGCACGAGCACCATCGCCAGCGCCGGCAGCGCCTGCCGCCACTCCTGGAGTCCGCCGGGGTAGAGATAGACGGTCGACACGATCACCGCGGCTGCCGCGGGGCTGGGCATTCCCGCGAAATATCGCTTGTCCCCTGCCGCGGTGGTTTGAATGTTGAAACGCGCGAGCCGCATCGCGGCGGCGGTGACGTACAGAAAACCGATGGCCCACCCGAGGCGCTGCAACGGCCAGAGACCCCACGTGAACGCGAGGATCGCGGGTGCGAGGCCGAACGAGACGACGTCGGCGAGAGAATCGAGCTGCACGCCAAACGCCGACGAGGAATTCGTGAGCCGCGCGAAGAAGCCGTCGAGCGTGTCGAGCACCATCGCAATCCCGATGAGGAGCGCGGCAGTCTCGAAATCGGCGCGGGTCGCATACACGACGCACGCGTAACCGCAGAACAGGTTCGCCACCGTGAACAGCGACGGCAGCAGATAGACGCCGCGCCGGAAACGTCGGGGCTGGTCGGTGCGGCGCCGGCCGAATTTATCGAGCACTCTGGCTCCCGAACTCCGCAAGGATCGTTTCACCGGCGACGACGTGTTCTCCCACCGTCACGCGCAGTTCGGCGTCCGTGGGAAGAAAGACGTCCATGCGCGAGCCGAATTTCATCAGGCCTATGCGCTCCCCCCTCGAGAGCTGCTGACCTTCGACGACACGGCAGACGATCCGCCGAGCGAGGATGCCGACGACCTGGCGAACGACGACTGTTCGGCCGTTCGAATCGAGCCACAGCTCATTGAGCTCATTGTCGTTCGCGGCTTCGTTGTAAGCGGGGAGAAACTTACCCGGCCGGTATTCGATCCTCGTGATCCGTCCTTCGACAGGTGTTCGATTGATGTGGACGTCGATGGGCGAGAGAAAAACCGTGATCTGCTTCCACTCGCCGGCCGGTGCCCAGCGATGATCGGTCGGTCCGGCGATCATCACGCGTCCATCCGCAGGGGAAACGACGAGATCGGGGGCGCGGGGAATCTCGCGATCCGGATCCCTGAAGAAATAGGCGAAGAAGCCGCCGAGAAGGGCAAAGGCTGTCGCAAACGCGGGGCGCTTTGCCGCCGCGGCGATCGCGGCCGGCACCAGGGCGCCGCCAATGAATGGATACCCCGCGCGGTCGATCTTCATACCCGCAAGCATGCCGTACAAAAAATCAGAGGGCCAGCGGCCGTTCCCCGCCGCTCTACCGGCGAGGTCGGACGTCGGCCCTCCGGTCTTTGGGAAGGCAGTGTTGATCCACCCGGAATCAGTTGCCGCGACCGCTCGCGGGGCGCTGGGCGGCGGGCGGGCTCACACAGCGCACGGGGTCGACGGGTCAGGCTCGAGTGGGTGCCGCTTCGAGATCGCTCGTGTGGCGTCGAAGGATGCTCTCCATCTGATCCTTCAACTGCAGTTTCTGTTTTTTGAGGGTGATTTCTTCGACCTGTTCGGGCTCGGTGAGGTAGTGCCGCTCGGCGTAATTGTGAAGTCGTTCGTCGAGATCGTGATGCTTGGTGGCGAGCTGTCGAAACTCCGAATCGGTCTGCAGGAGTTTTCGCTTCAGCTCTTCGAAATCTGTCGGCATCTCCGCCCCTCCTTTGCCAATGGCGTGCTCAATCTCCGACTCTCATAGGCGCAACTTAGCACAAGACTAAAAGTCCTTCAAGGTTATGGATATCGGAGACCAAACTCATGGATTTCGCCACAGTATCAACCCGTCTTCGTCTGGATGCTGGTAGTAATTCGACCGGACGCCGGTCACCGCGAATCCAAGCTTCTCGTAGAGCGCGAGCGCCGCGACGTTCGAGCGTCGAACTTCGAGCGTCGCGCGATTCACGCGGGTGAGGTCGAACACGCGGCGCAGGAGTTCGTACGCGAGCCCCTGGCGACGAAGCAGTGTGTGGACGGCGATGGTGTTGATGTGCAGCTCGTCGCCGATGAGCCAGCAGGCGCAGAACGCGACCACCCGGCGTTCATCACTCCGCGCGACGAAGATCTCGCTCACGGGCGTGTCGAGCATCGCATCGAACGTCTGTATCGTCCAGGGATTCGCAAACGACTCCGTCTCGATGGCGATCACCGCGTCTCGATCTTCCGCTGTGACCGGCCGCCGTAGCCGCTCGACGGCGATGTCAACTCGAGGCTTCACGAGTGACCGTGCCGCCGGTCCCGCGCGATCTCCGCGTCGGGCCGGCGGACGTAAATGGGCACGATGGCGTGCGGCAGCACGGCGCGGTCCGCGTGCCGGGCGGCGATTCGTGCGATGGCGCCGGCCAGCGGCGGAATCGATTCGGCGATCGACAGCGCGCCGAAGGTCGCGACGATCTGCTCTCTGTATCTCTGTGCGCCATCCCCGTGGAAAACCGCCGAATCGAGCTGTCCGCGCTGGATCTCGAGCGCGACCGCGGGCGACGCGGAGATCGCCTCGGTGACGGGCGTCACCGACGCACGCGTCCGATCGAAGACCTGAGCGAACACCTCTCCGCGCTGTGCGTCCATCCATGCGGCGATTCGGCGGGCATCGCCGGGCGCTGACGCGGCGAGCGCTTCGAGCGTCGAGACCGGGACCACGCGCCTGCTCTGGGCCATTGCCAACCCCTGAATCGTCGCGATGCCTACACGCAACCCGGTGAACGATCCCGGCCCCGCGGCGACCGCGAACATCTCCACGTCGCCAATTGTGAGCCCCGCCGTGCGGCAGGCCGCAATGAGATCGCCCGGCAACCGCTGCGCGTGGGTGAGCGATGGCTCGCCGACATGCTCGGACAGCACGCGCTCGTCGCGCGCGATCGCAACGCTGCCGGTACGAGTGGTCGTGTCCAATGCGAGGATCAACACGTGGGCCAATGTTATATTCAGCCTTGGCTGCCGGTCAGCCTTGCACTCTTACTCCAGCAGTCAGACGTCAGCATTCAGCATTGCCCAGATGCCCTCCGTTGAGCCTGCCGGCGCCACGCCGGCGATGCGGCAGTACTTCGACGCCAAGCGACAGTACCGCGATGCGATCGTCTTCTTCCGCATGGGGGACTTCTACGAGATGTTCTACGAGGACGCGCTCACCGCGGCGCGCGCCCTCGAGCTCACGCTGACATCCCGATCGAAGGACTCGACCGGCGGCGCCATCCCGATGTGCGGTGTGCCGTTCCATGCGGCCGATACGTACATCGCGCGGCTGGTGAAGAAGGGATTCCGCGTGGCCGTCTGCGAGCAGACGGAGGACCCGAAAAAAGCCAAGGGGCTCGTGCGCCGCGAAGTGGTCCGCGTGGTGTCGCCGGGCACGCTCACCGATTCTGGTTACCTCGATGCGCGCGAGCCGGCATTTCTCATGGCGATCGCGCCGTCGTCCGCGGGCCCCGGCTACGGCGTGGCGTTGATCGATCTCTCGACGGGCGAGTTTTCGGCGACGGAGTACCTGGGATCCGACGCCCGGCACACTCTTGCGGACGAGCTCGCCGTCCTGCGTCCCAAAGAAATCGTCGCGCCTGCATCGATGTCCGACATAACCGCGCTCACCGAGACGCTGGGTCTCGAGACACTGGTGACGCGGAGCGACGACTGGACCTTCGAGTCGGAATCAGCCCGGCGCACGCTCCTCGACCAGTTGCGCACGCACAGCCTTCGGGCGTTCGGCCTCGAGGATCGACTGGCGGCTACCTGCGCGGCAGGGGCGCTCGTCCAGTATCTGCGCGAGACGCAGAAGGCCGACCTTTCTCACATCCGCGAAGTGAGTTTTCGCAGCGGCTCCGACTGCCTGATCGTGGATCCGACCACCCTGAGGAACCTCGAGGTGATCGAGGCTGCGCAAGGCGGCCGTGCCGGATCGCTGCTGAACGAGATCGATCGAACCGTCACGCCAATGGGCGGGCGGCTGATGAGGTCGTGGCTCCTGCGGCCGCTGCTGTCGCTCGAACGGATTCAGGACCGGCTCGACGCCGTGGAGGATTTTGCGTTCCGCTCGACCGAGCGGGCCAAGGTGCGCGACACGCTCAAATCGATCCACGACATCGAGAGGCTTGTCGCCCGCACCGCGCTCGGGACGGCGGGGCCACGGGACCTCGTTTCGTTGAAATCGTCCATTGCCGTGATTCCGCGCCTGCGGATGCTGCTCAGCGAGATGCAGGCCCCACTCGTTCGCAGCCTCACCGCCGAGATCGACGATCTGGCCGACATTCGCGACGAGCTGGATCGCACGCTTGTCGACGAGCCACCCGCAGTAGCGCGCGACGGCGGCATGCTGCGCGATGGCATCGACGGGGAACTCGACGAGCTGCGCATCATCAGCCGCTCCGGCAAGCAGCGGATCGCCGAGATGGAGGAAGCCGAACGGGCGCGTACCGGCATCACCTCACTGAAGATCCGCTACAACCGCGTGTTCGGCTACTACATCGAGATCTCGAAATCGAATTTGGCGAATGTGCCCTCCGACTATCACCGCAAGCAGACGATCGCCGGCGGCGAGCGTTTCATCACGCCAGCTCTGAAGGAGTACGAAGAAAAAGTCCTTGGCGCCGACGAACGAATCATCAGTCGCGAGGTGGAGATCTTCGAGCGTTTGCGGGAGCGGGTGGCAGCGGAAGCGCCGCGCATCCAGGACACCGCCCGTGGCATCGCCGCCCTCGATGCACTGTCGGCGCTCGCCGAAACCGCGTCGGTGGCGAACTATACGAAGCCGCAGATGCACTCGGGTGACGAGCTTGTAGCAACGGACGCGCGCCATCCGGTTGTCGAGCGCTACGCGGCGGACGCGTTCGTGCCCAATGACGTGACGCTCGACGGGGGCGGTCACCAGCTGGTGATCCTGACCGGCCCCAACATGGGCGGCAAGTCCACGTACTTGCGTCAGACGGCGCTGCTCTGTCTCATGGCGCAGGCCGGATCGTTCGTGCCGGCTCGCTCCGCGAAGCTCCCCGTCGTGGATCGTCTCTTTGCGCGCGTCGGCGCGTCCGACAACATCGCGCGAGGCCAGTCGACCTTCATGGTCGAGATGCAGGAGACCGCCAACATCCTGCACTGCGCGACCTCACGCAGTTTGGTGATCCTCGACGAGATCGGACGGGGGACGGCAACCTTCGACGGGCTGAGTCTTGCGTGGGCGGTTGCGGAGTACCTGGCGTCGAACCCGAAAGCCCGTCCGAAGACGATCTTCGCCACGCACTACCACGAGCTGACGGATCTCGCGGACGCCCTTCCCTCAGTCGCGAACTTCCACGTGGTCGTTCGCGAGTGGAAGGACGACATCGTGTTCCTGCGCAAGGTCGTGCCCGGGCGGTCCGACCGCAGCTATGGGATCCAGGTCGCGCGTCTTGCGGGGCTGCCGGTCAGTGTCGTGACCCGAGCGCGCGAGATCCTGAACGGTCTGGAACGTGACGAGTTGTCACGCGGCGGCCGTCCATCTTTGAGTGGTGACGGGGTCCGCAATCAGCAGCAACTGGGGTTGTTTCAAGCGCCGCCGGCCGGCGATGATCCCGTGGCGAAGCGCCTGCGCGAGATCGACGTCAATCAACTGACGCCGCTCCAGGCACTCGCCCTTCTCGCCGACTTGAAGCGCGACGTCGAAGGATGACGGTGCTGCGTGCTGGCTGCTCGGTGTTGAGTGCTGTGCTGCGTGCCGGGTGCTGCGTGCGTGCGACGGGCGCCGCCTCTTGCCGGCTGGTTGCGGTCTTGCTCCTCGCGCTCGTTGCGCTCGCCAGTCCGGCGCGAGCGTCGGAGCGGTATGATCCGCGGCTCCGCTTTCGGACGCTGTCCACGAATGCCTTCGACATTCACTTTCACCAGCGCGAGGACGCGCTTGCTCGGCGGCTGGCCTCCATCGTCGAAGAAGTCGCGATAGAGCTCGAGCCCCGGCTTGGGCGCCCGCACGGTCGCGTTCACGTGATCCTCGTGGACCAGGACGATGTATCGAACGGGTGGGCAACGCCGGTTCCGTTTGACGTGATTGAGATCCTCGCGCCCGCCCCGCGCGGCGGGAGCCTGAGCGGTAACACCAGCGACTGGCTGCGGCTGGTCTTCGTCCACGAGTACACCCACATCCTCCATCTCGATCGCTCGCGAGGCGTGTTCGCCGGTCTTCGCCGCGTGTTTGGCCGGCATCCATTCCTGATGCCGAACCTCTACACGCCTGTGTGGCAGATCGAAGGGCTCGCAACGTTCGAGGAAAGCGCGCTCACGACCGAAGGGCGTGTGAACGCCGGTGACTTCAGGCTGATGCTGAATCGCGCCTCCGCCGCCGGTCGGTTCGCATCGCTCGATCGCACCAGCGGCGGACGCGTCGACTGGCCGTCCGGGATGACGCCATATCTCTACGGCGCGTACTTTCACCAGCACCTCGCGGAGAAATATGGCGACGCGTCACTGCGCAAGCTCGCGGATGCAACGGCAGGCCGCGTCCCTTATCTCGGGTCCCGCGCCTTCAAGGAGATCTTCGGCCGCTCGCTCGGTGACCTCTGGCAGGAGTTCGAGCGTGACGCGGCGCGCGATCCCGCGGCGATCAGCTCACCGGCGACTCGTTTGACACGTCACGGCTTCATCGTTTCAGGGCCCGCCTACTCTCCGGACGGCCGGCTGTACTACTCGATAGCGAATCCTCACGGCTTCCCCGCACTGATGGAGCTGAATCGCGAAGGTGGCGAACGCCAGGTGACCACGCGCGTTGGTGGGGACCGACTCGCGCCCGTCGGCGGCAGCATCGTCTTCGATCAACTCGACTACGTGCGCAGTGTGGCGGTGCAGTCGGACCTGTACAAGGTCTCGATCGCCACTGGCGAGGTGCGTCGCCTCACTCGAGAGCTCAGAGCCGGCGACCCGCACGTATCTCCGGACGGACGTACGATCGTTTGTACCGTTCAGTCCGCGGATCGTCGCGACCTCGCCACGCTCCCCGCTGACGGGAACGGCGCCCTGAGGATTCTCGTGTCGGAAGACTCGACGCACTACGCCTCGCCGCGATGGTCTCCCGATGGACGAACGATCGTTGCCGAGCGGCGGGCAAACGGCGCTCCCTCCGAGCTCGTGCTCATCGATGCGGCGGCACGCACGATACGGACGCTCGCCTCGTCGCCACGAGGGCGCAACGTGAATCCTTCCTGGACACCGGATGGTCGCGGCGTGCTCTTCGCATCGGATCGAGAGGGCGGATCGTTTCAAGCGTACCTCGTCGATGTGGACACGGGTGGTCTGCGGCGGCTCATCAACGCCGGTGCGAGTGCCGACTCTCCCGTACTTTCTCCTGACGGGCAGTCGCTCGTGTTCGTCGGCTACACCAACGATGGCTTCGACCTGTTCGCGCTGCAATGGGTCGACGCGGAGTGGCAGCAAGTCGCCGCCGGGGTAAAGGACGAAGCCGCGCCCCGCCCGGCGAGCGACGGTTCCGAACCTGCAGACGAAGCTCAGGCCGGACGTCCCTATCGTCCTGGTCGTCAGCTGTGGCCACGCTTCTGGACGCCGACCATCGAGTCGGATGGCGACGAGACGTCATTTGGCGCTGCGACCGCCGGCAGCGACGCACTGGGACGCCACAGTTACGCGGTAGGCGGCGCATGGTCAACGGCGGGCCGGCCGGATTGGTACGCCGCCTATGTCTACGATCGCTGGCGTCCCTCTGTGTTCGCCAATACGAGCGACGATCGTGACTCGTGGCTCGAGGGCGAGGTGCGGACCCGGGAGCTGAACGTCGGTGTGGCCGTGCCATTCAGAACCGTCCGCCACGCGCAGTCGGTGTTCGGCGCGCTGCACGTGTCCAACGAACGTTTCGACTGCGCGGCGTGTGCACCGGCCGTTGATGCCTCGATCGAGCGCCGCGCACTCCGCGCAGGATGGTCGTTCACGACGGCGAAGGAATACGGATACTCGATCAGTGCTGAGGAAGGATTGCGCGCGTCGATCGCGGCTGAGGCGTCACCGGAAGGGCTGGGCGCGACGGGCACGGCGTCCACTCTCGTCGCCGATCTTCGTGCGTACATACCCGCGGCGCCCAGACATGGCATCGTGGCGCTGCGCGGCGCCGCGGCTGGATCCTGGGGTGATGATGACGCGGTGCGGGTGTTCGGTGCCACCGGCTCGGGTGCGCAGTCACCCGTCGTCGGATTCGGGCGCGATGCGATCGGACTCATTCGCGGCTTTGCCGACGACGATGTGATCGGCGCTCGCGCGGTGGTGGTGAACGCCGACTATCGATTGCCGCTTGCCTGGATCGAGCGTGGCGTCGGCACCTGGCCGCTTCTGCTCCGGTCGCTCCACGCCGCTGCGTTCGTCGACGCCGGCGCGGCATGGAATGAACGGCTCACGGATCGACGTCGCCGCACCTCCGCCGGTCTCGAGTTATCAGCGGACGTGGTCCTCGGGTATTTCCTGCCAGTGACGTTCGCGTCCGGCGTCGCGTGGCGTCACGATCCGACCGGCATCGTGCACGGACCCGCGTTCTTCGCCCGCGTGGGTCGTGCGTTCTAACTGCTAGAATGTCGCCACATGGCCAACAAGTCGCGCTTCCTGCGCGTCCCGGTCGAGCCATTCGTGGTCGAGGCAGGTCTGGGAGCAGATGAAGTGCTGGCGCGCATGGAGCGGATCTCGTTCCAGGGGCGGAGCCTGGCGACCGCGCATGGCATCTGGCAGAAGATGCTCGGCGGCAACTGCACCATTTTTCTCGGTGTCGCCGGCGCGCTCAGCGCGGGCGGCATGCGCCTTATCATCGCGCACCTGCTCGAGCGGCGCTACGCGGACTGTCTCGTCTCCACGGGCGCGAACCTGTATCACGACCTGCACGAGACGCGCGGCCGGCGACATTTCATCGGATCACCGCGCGAGAACGACGCGGTGCTGCAGGCGGACCGCATCGACCGCGTATACGACACGTATGCGAGCGAAGACGAGTTCTGCGAGAACGACGAGTGGATCGCGGAGTTCGCTCTGACGCTCGAGCGCCGGCCGTACACGACGCGCGAGTTTCTGTATCGCCTCGGCGAACACCTGTGGACGACGACGCAGCAAGACGGGATTCTGACGGCCGCCTATCGCGCTTCAGTGCCGATCTTTTGCCCCGCAATCGCGGACTCCTCCATTGGCATGGGTCTGTCGCAGGCGCGTCATCGCGACGCGTCGGCCGGACACATCGACGTGGTCGGCGACATCATCGAGTCGGCCAACCTCGTGATCCACCATCCGCGGACGGCATCAGTGGTATTCGGCGGTGGTACGCCTAAGAACTTCATCAACCAGGCCAGTGTACAGGCGGAGTTCTACGACGATCGCGTCGGAGGCCATCGGTATGCCATCCAGATCGTGACCGACGTTCCGCACTTCGGCGGCGCGTCCGGGGCCTCGCTCGAGGAGGCCCAGAGCTGGGGAAAGGTGGCCGCCGATGCCGAGCAGGTGACGGTGCACGCCGATGCGACCCTCGCGCTGCCGCTGCTCGTCAGCGCGCTGGCCTCGAGCAGTGGCGATGCGCTCGCCGCCCGGAAGCCGATGCGCTTCGATCTTTCGGGACGTGTCATGGCGGTCGAAGGCCGGCCGCTGCCGGAGCGCTTCGAGGCCCGTCAATGAGCTTCCCGTTCGAGTACGACCATGGCGCCCCGCTTGCGTTCGGCGGCGCCCTCCCGGAATCCAAGGATTTCGAGAACTCGCGTGCCGTGATCCTTCCGGTCCCCGTCGACCGCACGACCTCCTACGTGCCTGGCACGCGTAACGGCCCTCGCGAGATTCTTCAGGCGTCCTCACACATGGAGTTGTGGGACGAGGAGGTCGGCGTCGACATCCACAATGTCGGCCTCTTCACGCTGCCGGAAATGGAGCTCCCGTTCGGCGAGCTTCAGCCCCTGATGGACGAGATCCGACGTGTGGCAGCCGAGATCCTTGCCCGCGACAAGTTCCTGGTCACCCTGGGTGGCGAGCACTCGATTACCCCCCCGCTTGTTGCCGCAGCCGCGGCGCGGCATCCCGGCGTGCACGTGCTGCAGATCGACGCGCACGCGGACCTGCGCGACTGCTACATGGGCACGCCGCACAATCACGCGTGCGCGATGCGACGGAGCCTGGAGCACGCGCCGGTGACGCAGGTCGGCATCCGCAGCATGTCGACCGAGGAAGCGGAGGCCGCGCCTCGACTGGCGACGCGCATCTTCTATGACCACTCGATGAGGCAGGACCCGAACTGGGTGCAGCAGGTCGTCGGGAGTCTCGGCGACCCCGTCTACGTCACTATCGATGTCGACGGGATGGACCCCGCGATCATGCCGGCGACCGGCACCCCCGAGCCGGGCGGCCTGACGTGGTACGAGATGCTTGCCTTGCTGCGCGCCATCTTCACTCAGCGCCGCGTCGTCGCCTGTGACGTCGTCGAGCTCAGTCCGTTGCCCGGGTTGATGGCACCCAACTTCCTCTGCGCAAAGCTGATCTACAAGATGATCGTTTACAGATTCGCGCAGAATCTGCAACGCCCTGTTCGCTGAGGCGCATGCGCGTGGACGATGGCGGTGTATACAAGGTATACTCCGGCCCGTGCCGGCTGATCTTTACGCGGACGGAAGCACGGCCCTCGCACAAGGGCACGCGGCAGAGGCTGCGGAACTGCTGGCCCGCGCCCTCAAACGAACGGACCTTTCCCGTGACGACCGGGCGCAGATCCGGGCCGCGCTCGCCGAAGCCTTCATCCTCCAGGATGATCTGAAACTCGCCTCTGAGGCACTCGGTCCCGAGCCCGATGGTCGCGAGAGACTGGATCCAGCGAGGCTCTCTGATCTGTGGCGAATTCACGGCCGGATCGCCGTGGCCAGCGGGGAGCCATCCCGTGGTATCGCGTTCCTCGGCCGGGCCTTGAATCTCGCGGACAAGGCGCACGATTCCCGCGCCATAGGACTCGCCCACTACGAGCTCGGCCTCTGTTACCGGCAGGTCGGTGATACGGCCATCGTTCGCGAGCACATCGCCAAGGCGGCCTCCGCGCTCCACGCCGCCGGTGATCGGCGATACCTCGCGATGGTCCATTCGCTTTCGGGGATCACGCTCGCACAGGAGGGACGCCTCGAGGAAGCGATGGCCGCTCTGAGGCAGGCCGAGCGAATGGCGCTCATGGTCAACGCCGGCGATGTGCTCGCGACGGTCTGCGGGAACCAGGCCAATGTGGCGCTCATGCAGCATCGTCACGAACAGGCTCTGGCCCTGGCCGAACGCAGCGTGGAGCTGCAGGAGCAGGCCGGCACCCCGCATGGTCTGGGCGTGGCCCTCGCCTCTCTCGGGCAGATCTGCGTCCGGCTCGGAAAGCTGAAGCGAGCGGAGGAAGCGTTGAACCGGGCACTCGACATCCGTACGCCGGTGCAGTTCCGACGCGAAACGACGGGCGCAGTCTTCGATTCCCTCGCGCAGATTCATGTCATCCGTGGCGACCACCAGCAGGCTGGCGAGAGCCTCGAGCGAGCACGGACCGCGTACGGCGAATCGAAGACCAACCGCTGGTACCAATGGTCGGTGCGCCTGCTCGACGCACGGGTCGCAATGCGGCGCGGCGACCCCGCGCGCGCATTGGAATTGAGCCGCGAAGTCTCTGGCGCGGCCGGCGTGCCCGCCCCCTATTCGCTCCAGGCCGATCTCATGGCCGTGGAGTCGCTGCTCGCGCTGCAGCGGACCGCCGATGCGCAGGCGCAACTCGAGTCCGTCGCGCCGGCCATCGATCCCAGCGCGATGAGCGGAATATGGGGAGAGTTCCTGCGCCTTCGCGGCCGGCTTCACATCGCGAGCGGGCAGACGACGGAGGCGTATCACGATTTCGGCCAGAGTATCAGCGTCTTCGAGTTGCTCGGCGAGCGTTATCAGGTGGCGCTCAGCAACCTCGAACTCGGCAAACTGTCCGCCGCGGTTGGAGCGCGGTCGCGTGCGGAACGGTATCTGGCTGAAGCCGGCCGCATCTTCGTGTCTCTGAACGCGAAGCCCGATCTTGCCGAAACCGAGGACATGCTGCGACGCCCGGCTTCAACCGCCAACGGGGATTTCGTCGGTCCACAGCTGGATGGCGACGATGCCATCGTCCGCCGGCTGGTGAATGCGGCCGCGATGCCCGAACTTCTGGAGCGCGAGGGGGCGGCCGCCATCCTCGAGGCGTGCGACGGTACCGCTGCATCGATCGTCGTCGAGCTGCCCGGGGCACGATTGCGCGTCGTCTCGGCGGCCGGCTGCGACGCCGATGGTGCACGCGCCCTCGCGGCAGCCGCGCTCCGTGGAGCACACGGCGCGTTCAGGCTGCTGGAGCTCGAGCCGATCGGTCGCGACGCTGACGGGCGGCGGCTCGTGGTCGTTGCGCTGCAGAAACCGTTGCCGCAGGCGATGCGCCAGCGGTTCCGGACGCTGTGCGCCGTGCTCAGACAGGGGTTCGAATTGTGTCAGGCGCGCGAGCGCGTACCGGAGGCCAGCGCTGTGGCACTGGAGCGCAAGCTGGAGCCGCTCCTGCCCGGCTTCGTCTGTGCGAGCGGCGCGATGCAGCGGGTTACCGAGCAGATCCAGCGGCTGCAGGGCAACGACTTGACCGTCCTGATCACCGGCGAGAGCGGCACTGGAAAGGACCTCGTCGCACGGGCCATCCATGCGGGCTCGCCTCGCAGCGGCGGCATGTTCCTCCCTTACAACTGCACGAGCGCCACGCGCGAGCTCGCCGACAGCCAGTTGTTCGGCCACAAGCGCGGCAGCTTCACCGGCGCGCTGTCTGACCAGCCGGGTGTGCTGCGCACCGCCGAAGGGGGAACCCTCTTCCTCGACGAGGTCGGCGACCTGCCGATAGACGTTCAGCCGAAACTGCTTCGCTTTCTCGAGCAGGGTGAGGTGCTGCCCGTCGGCGAGAATCGTCCGCTGACGGTGGATGTCCGTGTCGTCGCGGCCACCAACGCGAATCTCGAGCAGCGCGTCGACCAGGCGAAATTCCGCGAGGACCTGTTTTACCGTCTCAGTGTGATTCGTATCCACGTGCCGCCGCTTCGAGAGCGCCGCGAGGAGATCCCGCATCTGAGCACGTTCTTCCTGCGCGAAGCCTGCGACCGTCTCGGGAAGCCCGGGATCCGGCTGAGCGCCGAGACACTCGACCTGTTCGACGCGTTTTCGTGGCCGGGCAATGTGCGGCAGCTTCGAAACGAGGTTCAGCGAGCGGTGGCGCTGACGTCGGCCTCTGGCGTCGTGACGCCTGACGTCCTGTCGGTCGCATTTGCCGGCGCGGGCGGAGAAAGCGCGGGGGCCGGCACCGGGACGCGCAGCCGCAACTCCCGCGCGTCACTCGCGTCAGCCGTCGAAAAACTCGAGCGCGAAATGATCGAAGCTGCCCTGCAGCGCAGCGGCGGGAACATCTCACGGACCGCGCGTGCATTGGGGCTGACGCGCCGCGGGCTGTACCTCAAGATGGAGCGCCTCGACATCGCCAACGACGCTGCCCCGGCGTGATTACCTGGTATCCACCGCTCTGGCTTGATGGATACCAAATATCCTCACTCATCAGTATCCACCCGTTCGGAACCGCGGCCGTAACTGCCTCCAGCTGTGCAGGTTAGGGTGTAACGAGCCGACGCGTGCCCGCCTGATCCGTGACGGCCCATCAATTGATACTCAGGATGGTAACCGGAGGGATCACATGGAACAGCGGCTGCGGCTCGTCCAAGGCAGTGCGCGGACGGAAAAGCGGACGGCAGAACGACGCCGGATGCAGGTACCCGGACAGATCGTCTGGAAAGATCAGCGTGGGCACACCCAGATGGCGTCCATCGTCACGCGCGACGTCAGCGACTGCGGGGTCAGTTTCGAGTGCCGCACGAGCCTGATGGTGCCTCTATATCGGCTGGTGTACTTCCAGGTGGACCGCCACATGCGGCATCACCCCGACCTCCCCGCGCCGCTTCGCAAGCAGAACGTGCTCTCGGCGGTCTTTCGCGTCGGGCAGTCGAGCGAGAGAACGGGAACACCCACGGAATACGCGCTGCGGCTGCTGATCGAACCGAAACCTGCGAGCGGCAGATCCGGCGGCGACGCATGGCCGACGGACCGCGAGCGTACCCGGACGGCGTGACGCGCTGACGGCCGCCCCGCCGGCGCCGCCGCGACTGAGAGGGAGACCCCGGTGGTTGCGCGCATTGAAAGGTGGGATGTTCGGCTCGACGGCCCCCTCTCGGAAGCCGCCCTGCAGCGTAAGATCGAGATGCTGGGATACGAGGTGCGGGCGCGAGTCTACCCCGCCGGCCGCGTAGCCACTGCCGCATTCGACCCGCGCCAGGCAATCACCGCCGTCGTCCGCGGCGTCGTCCAGCTCACTGTCAACGACGAGCCGGAGATGCTCACCGCCGGCGACCTCGCATTCGTTCCCGCTGGTATCAGTCGCCGTCTCGAGGTGGTCGGTCCGGGGACGGCGCTCTGTCTCGAGGCCTTCCGCGCCGATTGAATCCCACTTTTCGGGTCCGGGCTCTGCGAACGCGGAAGGCACCGCGCGCCGAAAGCAGCAGGTGTGCCCCACACGGCGGGAACTCTTCGCGTCAGCTCTTTCGAGCCTCTTCTCTCTCGCGGCGGGCATCAGCCGCATACACCGACTGCGGGAACTCGTCGACGATCCGCGAGAACGCACGCGCCGCTTCCTCGTGGCGGCCCGCGCGCACGTACGTCCTGCCAAGCGCCATCAGCACGCCATCGACGGGGATCTGGCTGTTCGTATCGGTGCTCAGCTCACGATAGATCGTGATAGCGCTGTCGTACTTGGCTTGAGCGGCCTGCACGTCGGCGAGCCCGAGCCGCGCGGTACGGCCGTAGATCCGGTTGCCAGCTTTGTCGACGACTTCCTTGTAGCGCTGCTCCGCCTCGGCGAAGCGTCCGAGCGAGGCCAATGCGGATGCCGCATAGTAGCGAGCGGCGATTCCGGAATCCGTGCTCGGATACTTGTCGGCCGCCTCCATCAGCTTTGGTAGTGCGGCGTCGTACTTTGCCTGCTCCGTCGGAAAGGTTCCCGGCTGTTGGACCGGCAGAGGGCTTCCGGGAGCTGGGGCGGCGATCGGCATCACCGGCGCCTCGAACAACGCGAGCCCGCTCGCGAGCGCGGCCTGCGCCTTCGTGTTTCGTGATTGCCGCCACATCGTGTATCCCCCGATGATGACGACAACGACCAGCGCCGCGATCGCGAGGCGGGTGATGTCGCTGCCACGCGTGCTCAACACGTCACGGGCCGCCGCAACCGATCGCGCGAGCTCGTTTTCCTTCAGCTTGTGCCGCTCTGTGCTCTTCATCCTTGAACCCTTAGTTCTGCCTCGAACCCTATTTCAGCCTTCAACAGCCGTCAGCATTTCTTGTTGGCGCGCCCGGCAGGTCTCGAACCTGCGACCCCCGGTTTAGGAAACCGATGCTCTATCCTGCTGAGCTACGGGCGCGAGCAATGTTCATGCGGTCTTTCTCCCCTTCGGCCTGGTACTGCCAGCCATTTCGGAGCCTTGACCGATCGATTGAAGGCACCGGCCGCCAGCCGCAACCGCGACTCCACACCCGCAATCGTGTGGCGGTCCATGATCCTGCTTGACACGCGTGCATCAGCATCTCACGCTGCGGTAAACCTGCGGCCACGCACGCCCGGTGGAAGCTCTTAATCATACTGGAACTGAAGATCGGCCCCCAGCACTCGAGTTCCGCGAAGTGCTGAAGCGCGGCGAGTCCTGCGTCGGTCAGCTTCAGCGTGCGCGATTTAGCACCCATGCTGTCGACTTTGTGCGCGAACTCTCTCCAGGGGCTCGCCTCGATGGCATCGGGCCGCGAACGCGGCGGTCCCCTAGGCGGCCCGTTTGTTCACCAGGACCAAGTCTGCATCCTCTGGAAGAATTAGTTCAGACCCTGCTCTTCTCTTCGCGGAGAGCCTGCCGCAGTGAGTCCAGGGAGCCGCGCAGGTCTCGGAGGATCGAGCGCTGTTCGGCGATGGACGCCTGGAGCTCACGTACGTACTGCGTGAAGGAGCCGAGCTGCGCGGCGTACTGCAGGTGCGTGATGACCCGCTCGTCGATCGCCGCCGCCTCGACGCGCATCCGGTCGGCACAGCGAGCGCCGGCCTCGATCTCCGCCTGAAGGTCGTTGACCTGCGTGCGCGCCGTCACGAACGATGCGCTCACCGCGAGGCTTTTCTTGCTCGCTCTTTCAAACGTCATCAATCGATCCCGTGCACGCGGCGCGGTGGCGGATTTCATTGTACGACTGGCCTGCACGCCGCTGTGAGGAAAACTGACGTGTGACCGCGCGACTTAATACTTGAGCACCGAATGGATCTGCTGCCCCTGAAGCTTGTTTCGGCCGTTCAGCGCGATGAGCTCGATGAGAAACGCAACCCCGCGGATGCCTCCACCCAGCGACTCGACGAGCGATACCGCTGCTGACGCGGTACCGCCCGTGGCGAGGAGATCGTCAACGATGAGTACCTGCTGGCCTGGCTCAACGGCATCGCGATGCATTTCCAGGCAGTCGGTGCCGTATTCGAGAGCATAGGTCGCCTTGACCGTTTCAGCCGGCAACTTCCCGAGTTTGCGGACGGGCACGAACCCGGCGCCGATACGGTCCGCGAGCGCCGCGCCGAGAATGAAGCCGCGGCTTTCGATACCGACGACGAGATCGATGCCCTGCCCCGCGAACGGCTGCGCCAGCGCGTCCAGCGAAAGATGCAGCCCTTGCGGATCACGAAGCAGCGTCGTGACGTCGTAGAAAAGAATCCCTGCCTTCGGAAAATCGGCGACGTGGCGGATCTTCGACTTCAGCGCGTCCATGCAGTTCCTCAGCGAATGTGAAAACCGGTTGCGCGGTGGGCAGGCGACGCCGGCTCGACCTCGAATTCGTCGACGCGCGCGCCGCGTGGTCCGCGCCGCAGCTTCAGCTCGACGCGATCCACAGCTTCCTGGTCTCCTTCGACGACGGCTTCCACTCGACCGTCGGGCAGGTTGCGCACGAACCCGTGCACGCCTTCGATCATGGCGCTCTCCTGCGCGAACATGCGGAAGCCGATTCCCTGGACGCGTCCACCGATCAGAAACCTGCGCGCGACCACCATAGAGACCGACGATTATAAGCGCCGCGCGATCAGGCGTTGCGCTCGACGGTCACCTGCACCGTGGCGATCGGTTCGTCCGCGATGAGGAACAGTTCGTCCGGATTCTCCGTTCCGACGGAAAACAGATCGGCCGGCCGATACGGCCGCTCGTGGAACGTCAGCGTCACGTCTGCGATCTCTTCGCAGGTGGCCAACACGACGTCGGCGATCGCGTAGAGCAGGCGCTGCACCGACTGGCTGCGGTGCCACGCGAACGACTCGAGGATGGCGTTGCGGATGGCGCGCCGGTAGACGTCGAAGGTGACGTCACCGCTGGTGTAGGTCCATCGCGCCGACAGCGCGCCGACGAGCAACGGCTGCAGATGATCCGAGGCGCCGCTGTCATCGGGAATATCGGTTGGACTTCGCCTGACCGGCGCGAACCCGGCGCTCCCCATCAACATCAGCCCTTCGACACCTGCAACGACTGATGTTTGCGTGCCGTTCGTCGTGACGAAGGCGACTCGCTGTTCCGAGGATCCGGAAAGGAAGGCCTGCGCCTGTGCCTTGCCCGCCGCTTCGAGCCGGAGCCATGGCTGTTCTGCCAGCTCCACCCGCACTCTGGTCAGGCTTCGCTGCCGTTCGAGTACCTCGTTGGCGAGCGCGAGCCCGAGTGCCTCGAGCTCGCGCGTTCCCTGCTCGCGGGTTATTCGATAGACGAGATTCTTCAACGCCTCGCCCGGCAGGAGTGCATCAGAGCGCCCCTCGATGAACGCCGGCTCGAAATCTCCTTCGAGCCTGAACGAGATCGTCAGCTCTCGCGGATCGTGTCGATCACCTCGCCGAACGAGACGCAGCAGTCGAAGCCGCGCTTCTCCCCGGCTGCTGGCGGCGATTCGCGTCATGCGCGTGTCGGCATGCGTCAGCCGCCGATTTTCACCGGCGGTTGCCCCGCACCTTCGAGGGATTTGTTGAGGGCGGCGACGTCGCTCGTGATGAGCGCATCCAGCCGCGCCAGTTGTTTGTCCAGCCGGCCTGACAGCTCCTTGAAGACGGCGTACGACTGATCGGTCGGACGGTAATCCCCGCTCTCCACGGTGCCCTGCAGCGCCGCCAGTTTGTTGTTCAAGCGAATTGGATAGTTGAGGGGGTCCTGGTTGCTGCGAAGGCGGTGCTGATAGATCTCACCCTCGACATCGGTGAACTTGTCTATGAGCGCCTTCCCCGCCGCCTTGATCGACGCCTCGCTCACTTTGTCGATCCGATCGCTGATCTGCTGTTTCAGCTCGCGGATCCGGATCACGGCGCGGTTGGCGTCCGAAACGCGATCGCTGATCTGGCGGGCAAGAGTGAACTGCGCCTGCAGATCGGCGTCGGTGATGCCAGGGACGGCGGCATTGCGCCGGATGTCGAAGTCCTCCGTCTTCGTGATGCCGCCCGCCGTCACCCGCACTTGATACCGCCCCGGCGACGCCATGGGACCTCGCGTGCTCGCGGCCCACATGATGAGTCCTGGGAATTCAACAGCGTTGGGATACCGCATGTCCCATGTGAACCTGTTCATCCCCCTGGTCGCCGTAACCCGCGCCGGGGCGCCCTGGCGGGAGCCCTCATCTCCTTCTTCCGTCTCGGCGGGTCGACCGCCGCCGCCTTGCGGTTGCGGAGCCGGTCCCGAATAGGTGCGAATCGCCTTCCCGTCGGCGTCGAGTAAGTCGATACTGACCTTATCGGCGGCGTCCTTCAGGTAATAGTCGATGAATACACCGCGAGACACCGATCTGATCGCATCCGCAGGATCGAAGAGGACGAGCGGCTCGGTGCTCATGGATCCATCGACCTGCCGCAGGACAGAGATGTTGTCGAGGATATAAAACGACCGACCGTGGGTGCCGATGACGAGGTCGTTGTCCTTGACCTCGATCCCGTGCACGGGGGTGACCGGCAGTTCCAGTCGCAAGGACTGCCAATGCGATCCGTCGTCGAACGACAGGTAGATGCCGCTCTCAGTACCAAGAAACAGCAGCCCCTTGCGCTTCTTGTCTTCGCGGATCGCGCGCGCGAAATCGTCGGCGGGGAGGCCGGTGACGATCTTCGTCCATGTTTTGCCGAAGTCGCTGGTCCTATATACGTAGGGTGCCCGGTCCGCTTGCTGATAACGGTTCCCCGCGACGTACGCGGTGCCGACCGCGTGCGGCGATGCCTCGATGAGGCTGATGCGCGTGAATTCCGGAAGGTCGGCGGGCGTCACCTTCTGCCAGTTCTTGCCGGCGTCGCGCGTGACGCTCACCACGCCGTCGTCGGATCCCGCCCAGATCACGTTGGCGTCCATCGCGCTCGGCGCGAGCGTGAACACGGTGGCGTACGTCTCTACGCCGGTCTGGTCGAGCGTGATTGGACCTCCGGACGGCCCCATCGTCGAGGGGTCGTGCCGTGTGAGATCGGGGCTGATCCGCTGCCAGCTCTGACCTTCGTTCGTCGAGCGCCACACGTGCTGCGACGTCGCGTAGAGCACTCTCGGATTCGTCGGAGCGATGACGATCGGGAACGTCCACTGAAAGCGTTCCGTCATGTCGCTCGACGAGTGGCCCATCGGGTTGTCGGGCCAGATGTTGACATTGCGTCGCTCGCCGGTGCGGCGATTGATCCGTGTCAGCAGTCCCCCGTAGCTTCCGGCATAGAACACGTCGGCATTGGCGGGGTCGGGAGCGATGTACCCACTCTCGCCGCCGCCGACGTCATAGAGCTCGCCTCCCCCGGTGCTCGGCACACATGCCGTGCTGTTGTCCTGTTGCGCGCCGCACACGTGATACGGCACGTGAGACGTCGTGATCACGTTGTAGAACTGCGCGGTGGGGAAATCCTGATCCGTCCAGCTCTCGCCGGCATTGAACGAGACGTTAGCTCCCCCATCGTTGGACTGGATCATGCGCTGCGGATCGTTCGGCGCGATCCACAGATCGTGGTTGTCGCCATGGGGGACCCGGATGTTGCGCAGCGTCTTGCCTGCATCCGTCGATCGATAGAAGGAGACGTTCAGGATGTAAACGGTGTCTTTTGCCTGGGGATCGGCGTAAATGCGCGTGTAATAGAACGCGCGCTGCCGGATGTTTCTGCTGTCATTGGCCAGTTTCCAGGTGGCACCCGCGTCATCTGAGAGGAAGAGTCCGCCCTCCTGCGCTTCGATGAGTGCGTACAGTCGATTCGAATCCGCGCCCGACACGCTGATTGCGAGCTTCCCCCAGAGCGTTTTGGGGAGCCCGGTGTTTTTTGTCAATTCCATCCAGGTTTTGCCGCCGTCGAGCGATTTGAACAACCCGCTGCCCGGCCCCCCGCTGGACAGAGAATGCGGCGTTCGGAATACTTCCCAGAAGCCTGCATAGAGGACGTCCGGTGTTTTGGGATCCATAGCGAGATCCACGGCTCCGGTCTTGTCGTCGCGAAAAAGCACGCGATCCCAGGTCTTCCCACCGCTCGTCGACTTGAACACACCACGATCCGGTGTCGCCGAATAGGGATCCCCAAGCGCAGCGACATAGACGATGTCCGGGTTTTCAGGATGAACGCGGATCCGGCCAATCGCCATGGTCTTTTCGAGACCTATATGGGTCCACGTCTTGCCGCCATCCGTAGTCTTGTAAACACCATCGCCCTGAATGATGTTGCCGCGAAGCTCGGTTTCTCCCATGCCGACGTACACCACGTCTGGATTCGATTCGGCGACGGCGACAGCGCCGACTGAAGACGACGTAAAGGCACGGTCCGACACGGCCCGCCAGTTGATGCCGCCGTCGGTCGTCTTCCAGACTCCACCGCCGGTGGCGCCGAAGTAGTACTCCAGCGGCCGCTTCGTGCTGCCTGCGACCGCCTGCGATCGGCCTCCGCGTGCGGGACCAATCGAGCGCCATCGCAGTCCGGAAAAAAACGATTCGTCGACCTTGCCGGCCGGAGTCTGTGTGGACACATCCGACTGGGCGCCGCCATCCGCGGTCGCCAGCAGCGTCGTGATCGAGATGGCAAGTAAGGCTCTCGTGTAGGGTTTCATCGCGGCAGAATGCTAATCCAATGCATCAGTCAGTGGAAGTCCACGACACACCTCGCCGGAAAGCCCAACGGTATCTTAGTAAAATCAACGAATTACGACCCGGCATGCCTTGTGCTCAAAGTGGAAACAGGAGGCAACGATGCTTTTTACGATTGCGGTGATCCTGCTGGTACTTTGGCTTCTCGGCATTGTCAGCGGGTACACCTTGGGCAACTTCATCTACGTGCTGCTCGTCATCGCGCTGGTGTTGTTTGTCGTCGGTCTCGTGAGCGGACGACGAACCGTCTGACGCAACCCCTCAGGAGGGCACACCCGTGTGTCGGCCAGGCGCTTGGCGGTTTACGCCATCGCCTGGCTGACTCGTCGTACGAGCGGCCGGCGGCCGGGTTAAGGCATTGGCCGCGCGGCCAACCGCTTGCCTGGGTATCTGTCGTGAAAAGCGACGCGTCGCTCGAATTTTCACGAAAAACAACCCAACCGCGGCGCGGTACAGCGGTTGCTCGACCATTGAGCAGCCTCGCGATCGAGGTGACGGGCCGTAAGCAGCAGGCGGCAGTTTTGGTGCCGGGTCTCCTCCGGTCCCGACATCTTGCCGGCTTGCAGCGCCGGCGCTGACGATCCTCCATCGCTGCTTACGCCCGTTTCTGTCTTCCGCAATCTAGACCATCACCCGCTCGGTGCGCGATCGTGCTTACGATGGCGACATAAATCTGGATCAAGCGATCCGACGTGGGCCGATGGAGTCCCTGCCGTCCTCCACTTCATTCTGAACGGCGCTATATTCGCGTTAGCGGTACACCATCGCAGGAGGCCAGGTGACGCGAGGGACGACGGAGTTGAGGGTTGGAGATCAAGCGCCGGACTTCGCGCTGCGGGGCACAGACGGACAGACGCACAGACTGTCGGACTATTGCGGCAAGCAGCCCGTCGTGCTCGCGTGGTTTCCGCGGGCGTTCACGCAGGGATGCACGATCGAATGCAAATCGCTGGCGCAGAACGGCGGGAACATTCGTCAGTTCGATGTGGCGTACTTCATGGCGAGCGTCGATCCGCTCGAAGGGGATCAGGGCAATCAGGCATTCGCAACGGAGCACGACGCCGACTTTCCTCTCTTGAGTGATCCCGACAAGCGGACCGCGGCGGCATACGGCGTCCTCAATGACCGGGGCGTCACGAATCGCTGGACGTTCTACATCGACCGCGACGGCCGGATCGTCGATATCGACAAGTCGGTGAAGCCGGCGACGTCAGCCGAGGACATGCTCGCGAAACTCTCAGCACTCCACGTCGCGCGGCGATAAAGCCATCTCGGCCGCATCGCTCGGGCGCGAATGCTGCAACGTCCTCGATGGCGAAGAGCCTCACACACAAGGAGTACCTCATGAATACCGGAAGTCTGCTGACCGGCGTCGGTCTCGGCGCGGCGCTCGCGCTTGCGCTCGATCCGAATACCGGTCCCCGTCGCCGCGCCCTCGTGCGCGATCAGCTCGTGCGGGCCTCGAGAAAAACCCGCGCCGGTCTCGATGCAACCGCGCGGGACCTGGCCAATCGCACCCGCGGCCTCGCCGCCACGACACGCGCGCGGTTCTCCGGCGAGGAGGTCGACGACGTTCGACTGCTCGAGCGCGTGCGCGCGCACCTGGGGCGTGCCTGCTCGCGTCCGCGCGACATTGACGTACACGTCATCGATGGAAATATAACCCTGCGCGGTCCCGTCCTCAGCCATGAGTTGACGAGCCTGCTGACCACGGTGTCTAGCGTCCGGGGCGTGCGTTCAGTGCTGAATGAGCTGGAGGCGCACGACTCCAGCGCGGGTGTTCCCGCCCTTCAGGGACGCGGCCGCATGAGGGCGCCCCGCGTGGAGATGCTTCACCGTCGCTGGGCCGGGCCCACCGGCGCGGTCGTCGCGGCTGCGGGGCTCGCGGCAACAGGCATGTGGCTGGCGCACGCCCGGCGGTAGCGGCCACCGAAGGATCCCCGGCGCGAGTCAGTTCGCACGCGGCCGACGTTGGGCTTCGCCCTCGCGGACTTGACGTCCGCGACATACATGGATAAGGTAGGCATACCATATCTATGCCTGAGAGCGGAGTTCCTCCCGGCACCCTCGTCATGCTCGTTCTCCGCGTGCTTCAGAGCGGTCCCCTGCATGGGTATGCCATCGCGCAGCGGATCCACACGTTGTCGAGCGACGTCCTGCAGGTCGAGGAAGGCTCTCTCTATCCGGCGTTGCAGCGCATTCTCGTGAAGGGATGGGCGCGGGCGGAGTGGGGTGTGTCCGAGACCAACCGCCGCGTCCGCTTCTACCGGCTCACGCCGGCGGGCCGCGCACGGCTCGCCACGGAGATGGGCGAGTATGAACGCGTGAACGCAGCGATTCGCACGGTTCTGCGTACGGCCTGAACCGAGGGAGCCACCGTGGGAGAGCTCTGGCGTCGCCTCTGGTACCTCCTCAACCGGGCTCGTTTCGAACGCGAACTGCGCGAGGAGATGGACGCGCATCGGGCGATGAAGCGCGAGACCGAGCCTCGTTTCGGCAACTCTCTTCGGTTGCGGGAGGAGGCTGCTGACGAGTGGGGCTGGGCGTGGCTCGACCGGCTCACGCAGGATCTCCGCTTCGCCTGCCGGCTGCTCTGGCGTGCACCCGCATTCACGCTCACGGCCATCTCTGTTCTCGCCCTGGGTGTTGGCGTCAATCTCGCGGCATTTCAAGTCATCGACAGCGTTGCGCTATCGTGGCTGCCCGTCCGTTCGCCCGAAACGCTTGTCCGGCTCTATCGCCGCAGCCCGCAGGGGACGAGCACGGCCTTCTCCTTTCCCGCCTTCGCGTTCTATCGGCAGAACGCGTCTTCGCTGAAGAGCGCAATCGCGCTCGTTGGCGGAGGGGTGACGTTCGGCGACGAGAACCGTCGCGGTGACGCGGAGTTCGTGACCGCCAACTATTTCTCCGACCTTGGCGCGACCCCGCTCGCCGGCCGTCTTCTGGACAGCCGTGATGAGGCCGCCGACGCGGATGCGGTGATCGTGCTCAGCGAACGCGCGTGGGCCTCCACGCTCGGCGGTGAGCGTGCCGCCATCGGCCGCCCGCTGCGCGTGAACGGGCGTCCGTTCACGCTCGTCGGCGTCGTTCCTCGATCGTTCGTCGGTCTGGAAGATCGAACAGCGGACGCGTGGATCCCACTGGTTCAGCATCGTGCGGCGTTTCCGGGCAGCACGCTCCTCGAGGACTGGAGGAGCGATGCGGTTCGCTTCTTTGCGCGCGTGCATGACCTCACAGCAGCAGGTGCTGCGCAGGAGGAACTGAGGCCGATCGTGAACAGGCTGCGCTCGATGCGTCCGGAGCATGTGTGGAAGGACGAGTGGCTGGCGCTTCGACCCGCCGGGCACTACGTCACATTCGACGAGGCCGCACCCGGATTCGCCCTCATCGGCTGCCTCGTCGGCCTGGTGCTCATCGCGGCCTGCGTGAATCTGGGATTGCTCGTGCTCGCGCGAACCCTGGGACGCGATCGTGAGTTCGCCGTCCGCTTGTCGGTCGGTGCGACGCGCGGGCGCATCATCCGCCAATTGCTGACGGAACACCTGCTCCTCGGCGTGATGGGTGCATCGGCAGGCTGCTTCGTCGCCATCGAGGCTGCGCGAGCCGCGCTGACACTCACGGGCGCGCCAGGGGGTCTGACGCCGCATTTCAATCTGCGTGCGGTCGCTGTTGCGGCGTTGCTCGCCGTCGTGTCTTCGGTGCTTTTCGGCTTTGCGCCGGCCTATCAGGCGCTCCGTCCCGCGGTGAGCAGACGTCTACGGCTGCGAAGCATCCTCGTCGGCATTCAGGTCGCGGCGGCGAGCACGCTGCTGATCGTCGCCGGACTTCTCGTCCGCGGCGTGACGCGCGTCGTACGCGTGCCTCTGGGATTCGATTATCACCGCACACTCCTGGCCGATCCGGATCTGACCAGTCATGGCACCACGGAAGCCGCCGCGCAGGCCTATTGGAGTGACGTCGAGACGCGGATCCGTGCGCAGCCGGGCGTGAGAAACGCCGCGTTGACCAGCCTGCCCCCGTTCGGGAATCGAGTGTGGGTGAACCGCGAGCACACGATTATTTATCACGTCACCCCCGCGTACTTCGACACGCTGCGGATCGCACTGGTGCGCGGACGCATATTCAACGATGGTGAAGCCGGAGTGACGCTCGTAAGTGAGGCGCTGGCGCGGCGCCGCTGGCCAGGCGAGGACGCCATCGGAAAGGAGTACGAAGGCGCGACCATCATCGGCGTCGTCGGGAATGCGCGAACGGTCCGGATCAGCGATGGCTTGGCAACCGAGTGTTATCGCGCGATGACTCCTCGTCAGATGAGCGAAGCGGTCATGGTCATCCGGACGGAGGAATCGCGGGGTGCGACGGCCGCCACTCTGCAGGCGGTCATGCGTGGCAACCATCGACACCTCACGCCATCGGTCGTGCCGCTGCAGGACGCGTTCGAAGACAAGCTGGCCGCGCCTCGTCGGTTTGCGCTGGTGGCATCGACGCTCGGCATCTGCGCGCTGCTGCTCGCGGTGATTGGCCTCGGTGGCATGGTGGCGTTCACCGTCATGCAACGCACGCGCGAGATCGGGGTCCGGATGGCTCTTGGCGCCAGACCCTCTCATGTCGTGCGGGCGATCGCGCGGCAGTTCACGACGCCTCTGGCGATCGGTGCCGCGGCCGGCAGTCTGCTCGCCGCGAGCGCCGGAGCCATCCTGTCGCGCGAGCTGTTCGGCGTGAGCAACCTCGATCCGCTCGCGCACGGCGGCGCGTTCCTCCTCTTCGCCGTCGTCGCGGCACTCGCCACATTGCCATCGGTGCGCCGCGCCATTCACCTCGATCCCGTCCAGACAC
Source organism: Vicinamibacterales bacterium (assembly GCA_035537955.1). Taxonomy (GTDB): domain Bacteria; phylum Acidobacteriota; class Vicinamibacteria; order Vicinamibacterales; family 2-12-FULL-66-21; genus JACDCA01. Next base: position 38,819 of record DATLLF010000178.1, read on the forward strand.
TTCGGCACGAGTAGCCGTGGCAGAAAGAATTCCCATGGCGAATCGTCTTGTTGAACAGCTGTCGGGCCGTCAGTGGACGTCCTGATTTCTGAGTAGTGTCTCCACCGCCTCCACGAGGCGTGCCGCATCGACAGGCTTCGGCATGTGAATCTGGTACCCGGCCGCGCGTGCCGCCTCGGCGTCCTCGCGCCGCCCGTACGCGGTCACCGCGATGGCCGGCGTGCGCAGGCCGGCCTCTCGCAGGGACCGCAGCAGCGAATACCCGTCTTCCTCCGCCAGCCGGATATCCGAGACGAGCACGTCGGGCGGGTCGGCCAGCATCTCCCGCCGTGCATCGTGCGCGGTCGAAACGGTCTCCACGAAGGCGCCGGCGCTCTCCAGGTTCAGCCTGAGGAGCTCTCTGGAATCCTCGTCATCCTCAACAAGGAGAATGCGCGTTCGGTCCAGCCTGTGTTCGAGCGACGTCGGCGCTGGTTGCACCGGCGCCTGGTATGGCGGGACGGGCGCCGCCGCCTCGTGGACGGGCAGCGTGACCGTGAACGTCGCCCCCTTCCCGGCGCCGAGACTCTCGGCCCGCACGTTCCCGCCATGGAGCTGCACGATGTGACGAACGATGCCGAGGCCCAGTCCGAGGCCGGCCTGACTCTGGGATCGCGCATCGGCCTGACGGAACCAGTCGAAGACGTACGGGAGAAATGTGGAGGAGATGCCGACTCCTGTGTCGCTGACCGACAGAACGACTTCGCGATCGACCCGCTTGAGGGTGACCCGGATCTGGCCGGGCGGTTCCGTGAACTTGATGGCGTTCCAGAGAAGGTTGCTCACCACTTGTTCGAGGCGTCTCGCGTCGCCGACGACCACGGCGAGATCGGACAGCTCGGCCTGGATCTCGAGGCTCTTCTCTCTGGCCTGCGGACGCAGTGCGTCCAGCGCGGCCTCCACCACCTCGGTCAAGGTGACCGGTTCCCGAATCAAGCGCAGTCGATCGGACACGATGCGCGACACATCGAGCAGATCCTCTATGAGGCGATTCTGAGCACGCCCGGCGCGTTCGATCACCTCGAGTCCGTGTCGGAGCTCGTCGGCGGAGACGGCCTTCGACTGCAGCATGTGCGCCCAGCCGAGGACGGCGGTGAGTGGCGTACGCAACTCATGGGAGACGGTCGCCAGGAACTCGTCCTTCGAGCGGTTTGCGTCCTCCGCGTCACGCCGCGCCGACTGTTCCTTCGCGACGAGCTCCGCAAGATTGTTGCCCATCGCATTAAACGCGCGGCCAAGCGCCTGGACTTCCGATGGGCCACCAAGTGGGATGGGACGATCGAATTGTCCGGTCTGCAGCCGGCGCGCCGAGAGCGCGAGGCGGCGTACTGGAGCCGCGACCCAGTGCGCCGCGACCAGCGACAGGACGATGCCCACGGCCACGAACATCGCCGCATGCTGGACCAGCTCTCCGAGCAATAGGTCGGCGGGGGCCATGGCTGCGGCGTAAGGAAGCGTCGCGGCGACACATGCCGTGCCGAGGGCAGCAAGCGGCCGAAAGCTCTGAAAGCTCTTTACTCCCCTGTAATCGACGTCGACGAATGCGTCATCGCCGGAACGGCACCGCGACGCCCAGGCGGCAGTGCCCCGCTCGCCCGCCGACACGCGTTCTGCGGATGAATCCAGGAACTCGCCGTTGGCGGTAACAAAAAACACCTGCGCACTTCGACTCAGCGCCGGCTGGTCGCCGAACAGTTTTGCGACCTCCTGGTGATCGAACTGCACCGTGAGGGCCGACTGCTGATGGCTGGCGCGCATCACGTATTCAACGTCACCAGTGGATGTGCGTACGACTCGAGCGAGTGCGTTCGCAATTGGAATCTCTGTCGATACGCGACCGCCCGACCGGCTGATTACACGCTGCCCGGATGTGAGGACGGCACCAATGGCGCGCCCGCTCTTGCGGAAATCGTCGAGAACGGGGCGGACACACTCCGGGGCCCACGCGAGACGCCCTGATGGGAGCGGTTCGGCGCACAGGGCTTCGAGGCTGTCCAGCACGCCTACGGCGCGTTGTTGCCTGAGCGTGAACAGCTGTGACAGCGTCTCCTGCCGCGTTTGCGCCGCGAGACTGACGTGACGGGTTGCGTCCGCCGCCAGACTGGCGATCAGGGAGCGATGCGCCGACGTCGTCAACACGCCGGCCATCCCCGCGAGCAGACCCACGAAGATCGCCAGCAGCTGGATCCAGAGCGGAAGCGTTCTACGCATATGTGCGAACCATGGTACGACGGGGCCGGCCTAGCTCTGCCAGCGTCGTGCGTCGGTGCTTTCACGCCCGTCAGCGGGGCGATGCCGCGGTCCATGGATTATGCCCTTGATCATGCGCGCCGTCTCCGCCAAGTCGGTAGCGGAGGTGTGCCGGCGATGCGCGGTTGACAGCCGCGGCGAATGGTGTTACAAAAATCGCAGAGGTGTTATAAAAATCGCATGTCGAGGAAACCTGTTCCCGCGATGCTCAGCAAACGCGAGCGACAGATCATGGACACCCTGTACCGGCTCGGTCGCGGCACGGCGGCAGAAGTGATGGAGCAGCTCGAAGGCGCGCCCGGCTATTCGACGGTACGGACGCAGCTGCGCGTGCTCGAACGGAAAGGGCACGTCAGACACGAGGAAGAGGGGCTGCGCTACATCTACTTGCCGACGGTGCCCAGACACTCCGCCCGTCGATCTGCGCTCAAACACCTCGTCGACACCTTCTTCGACGGCTCGACCAGCAAGGCGGTGGCGGCGTTGCTCGGGGGCGAGGCGTCCCGTCTCTCGGACGAGGACCTGGCGCGCATCGAACAATTCGTACGGACCGCGCGTACGGAAGAACCCGTCAGGCAGGCGCGAAAGGAGCGGCGCTGATGCCGTTCATCGATCCCGTGATCCGCTCGTCGATTGTGCTGGCCGTTGGGCTGCTGGTCAGTATGTGCCTGGCGAAAGGGTCCGCCGCGTTGCGCCACCGTCTGCTCGCTGCAGCGCTGCTCGCGAGCGCACTTGTTTTCCCCTTCAGCGTAGCGCTGCCGGAATGGAGTGTGACGTTGCCGGCCCGCACGGTTGCTCCACCTCCGGCGATGACCACACCGGATGCGGAGTTGGTCATTTCCAGCGTTGCTGTGCCCCACCCGCAGCCGCCGACGTCTCAGATCAGGTCGCGAATCGGATTCGTGTGGCTGACCGGTCTCCTCACCGCCGCGGGCACACTCATCGCCGGGCTCGTGCGCGTCAGCCGCGCCGCGGCCCGCGGTCGCCTCGTCGAGGATCCTCGTTGGCTTGCAATTCTGGATATTGTCGCGCGCCGGTATGGGCTGAGGCGGCGCATCGCGATCTGTCGCACCGATTCAGCGGACCTGCTCGCCACGTGGGGATTGGTGCGGCCGCAGGTGCTGGTGCCCGACCACTCCCGGAATTGGACGACGGAGCGCGTGCACGTCGTCCTCGGGCACGAACTCGCCCACATTCGCCGTCGCGACTGGGTTGTACAGATCTGCGCCGAGACGCTCCGCGCGATCCTCTGGTTCAATCCGCTCGTGTGGATGATCTGCCGCCGCCTTCGAAGGGAGAGCGAGCAGGCGTGCGATGACGAGGTTCTTGGCCTCGGTGTCGACGGACGTGACTACGCCGCCCATCTTCTCGAGCTCGCTCGCCAGTGCCGACGTAGCGGTTCGAGTTGGGCATCGGCCATCCCCATGGCCCACCCTTCAACTCTGGAAAGGAGAATCGCTGCCATGTTGAACCCGCAACTCAACCGCCGTGTCCCTTCGCGCTCGACGATAGCGACGCTCTGCATCGCACTCGTGCTCGTCGCGCTGCCGGTTGCCGTGCTTCGCGCGCGACACGCTGCTCCGCCGGCGCTGTCTGCACTGACGGACGACGTGAGGGATGGTGTGTCGCCGCAGGCAGAGGTGAAGCCGAAACAGGTGAAGCCGGTGGTGAACTCCGACGCACCGCCGCATATCGTGCGCGTGACGCCGCGTGCGCCCGCTGCTCCCAGGCGACGGTCAGCTTCGGCGCCGCTCACCGGAACGATCTACGACGTCAGCGGCGGAGTGCTGCCGGGGGTTCAGGTGACCCTCGTGGACGCGAACGAGAACACCTGGACGGCGACATCGAACGCGAGCGGACGCTTTGAACTGCCCTCTGTGAGTGAAGGCAGATACGTGCTGGCGGTGACGCTCGCCGGCTTCCGCGCGCTTCGACAGGATTTCGAGCTACGCAACGCGCGCGACTGGGACCGTGCCATCACGCTGCAGGTTGGCGAGTTGCAGGAGACGATCACCGTTCGAGACAGCCGCATGAGCGCACCGGAACCATCGGTACCGCTGAATCAGCCGGTGCGCATCGGTGGAAACGTCCGGGCGCCGCGCAAAGTGGTCGACGTTCGTCCGATCTATCCCGCGGCGATGCGTGAGGCCGGCCTCACGGGCGACGTGCCGATCGAGGCGATCATCGGCCGCGACGGAACGGTGTCGTCAGTCCGCGTGCTGAGCGCGCAGGTGCACCCGGATTTCGCAATCGCCGCCGTGGATGCCGTGCGGCAGTGGCGCTTCTCGCCCACACTGCTGAACGGCGTGCCCGTCGAAGTGGTCATAAAGGTGAGCGTTCGGTTCGATCTGGATTAGCGGTACGTCTTGGTATTTCGCTGCCGATACACGTCCCCTGCGCCCGTACGCTGTCGCGCATAACGTACGGGCGCCTGAGTAGTAGGCTTTCTACACAATAAGGTGTAGACTTCCTACACAATGAGTGTGAAGCGGCCAAGTCGCGTCGAGCTCCTGCGCGGCACGCTCGATCTCCTGATCCTGCGGACGCTGCTGCCGGGGCCAAGTCACGGACACGCAATCGCCAAGCATATTCAACGCACCTCGGAAGACCTGCTGCAGGTCGAAACAGGGTCTCTCTACCCAGCCCTGTATCGCCTCGAGGCCAACGGCTGGGTCGCCGCGTCGTGGGAGCTGTCCGAGAAGGGCAAGCGCGCGCGATACTACCGGCTCACTCCTCTCGGACGAAGGCAGCTGGCCAGCGAACAATCGAAGTGGGATGCATTCGCTCGCGCGATGGGCTTGCTTCTCAAGCCATCCGGTGAGGAGGGACGATGACCTCGCTCTTTCGCAGATTCGTCTGGTGGCTGCGGCGCACGCGCAAGGAGGACGAGCTCAGCGAGGAACTGCGATTTCATCTTGCGGAAGAAGCAGATCAACGGCAAGCCGGCGGGTTGCCGGAGGAACAGGCCAGATCGGCCGCCTATCGCGACCTCGGCAACGTGACGCTCCTGCGGGAAGACGCTCGCAGGCTCTGGACGTGGACCTTCCTCGAGCAGCTCATACAGGATGTCCGCTATGGCCTGCGGATGATGCGCAAGAACGGTTCGTTCACAGCGGTGGTCGCGCTCTCGATGGCGCTCGGGATCGGGGCGAACACAGCGATCTACAGCTTCATGGACGCGATTCTCGTGCGCTCGCTTCCAGTGTCCGATCCCGCATCGCTCGTGGCCCTTAAGTGGCGCAGCAAACCGTTCGCCTACGGGTCCAGGGCTACCGACGGTTCCGAGTTCGTTCTGCACAGCATCGAGGGCAGCTTCTTCGATGAACCGGCGGGCACGGCCGGCGCGATTCTGCCCTTCGCGGCCTTCGAGCGACTGCAGCAGGTCTCGCAGCCCGTGCTGTCGAGTATCTTCGGCTATTACAGTGGCGGAAAAGTAAACGTGATCGCGAATGGCGCCGCGGAGCTGTCGAAGGGTGAATACGTTTCCGGCGACTTCTTTCGCGGTCTGGCCGTGACGCCCGCCGCGGGCCGCCTGATTTTCGCCGACGACGATCGCGCGGGCGCTCCCCCCGTCGCCGTCATCAGCGCGGGCTACAGCAACCGACGCTTCGGCGGGGCCGCCCACGCCACCGGCCAGCCAATTCTGATCAACAACGTCGCGTTCACCGTCGTGGGTGTGACGCCCTCCGCGTTCTTCGGTGTGGATCCAGGGGAAGTGCCCGACGTGTACCTCCCCCTGCACGCCATGCTCCTGTTCGTCGCGGACGCCGAGCGCCTGTTCATCGATCCGAACTACTACTGGGTGGAGATCATGGGCCGGCTGCGTCCAGGCGTCAGCCTGGCGCAGGCTCAGGCCGCGATGGCCGGCTCCTTCGAGCAATGGGTTGCAACCACGGCGACCAACGACCGTGAGCGGGCCAACCTGCCGGTGCTCCGACTCGAGGAAGGCGGCGCTGGACGCGACATCCTTCGCAGGGAGTACGCGAAGCCGCTTTATGTACTGCTGGCGATGGCCAGTCTGATCCTCGCGATCGCATCCGCGAACACGGCGAATCTCCTGCTCGCGCGCGCCACGGCTCGCAGGCGCGAGATCGCCATGCGACTCAGTCTGGGCGCCAGTCGACTCCGCGTCGTGCGTCAATTGCTGGCCGAGAGCGTGCTGCTCGCGTCGTTCGGCGGCGCGCTCGGGATCCTGATTGGCGTGGTCGGCATCCGTGTGCTCACGCTGCTGCTCGCCAACGGGGAGGAAGGATTCACGCTCCACGCGGAACTGAATTGGCACGTGCTCGGCGTCACGCTGGGGCTATCGCTGCTTTGCGGCGTTCTGTTCGGCCTCGCTCCCGCGCTTCGAGCGACCCGTCCGTCGTTGATGCCCACACTCAAGGATGCCGGCCCTGGCGAATCGTTTCGCCGCATACGCCACGCGACGCCGCGTCTCACGCTTACCCGCGGCCTCGTGGTGGCGCAGATCGCCATTTCGCTGCTGTTGCTGGTTGCGGCAGGCCTGTTCGTGCGGACGCTCTCGAATCTCCATTCCGTCCATCTCGGGTTCAATCGCGATCACCTGCTGCTCTTCGAAGTGAATGCTCCACAGGCTGGACTTGCGGAGTCGCGGGTCACGCCGTTTTACGCGGCGCTGAGGCAGAGGCTGAGCGAGATTCCCGGCGTGCGTGAAGTGACGCTGTCGCATAGCTCGCTCGTCCGCGCCGGCAGGGCGCACCCGATCAGTGTTGACGGCAAACCTTCCCGCGGCCACCGCATCCTGGCGATCGGGCCGCGGTTCTTCACGACGATGGAGATTGCGGTGCTGCGGGGGCGCGAGATCGACGAACGCGATCGCCCGGGAGGCGTCCCCGTCGCAATGGTGAGCCAGGAATTCGCGAAAATCCACTACGGCGACGACAACCCGGTGGGACGGCACATCAGGCTCGGCCGCGCGCGCGGCCCCGTGGATCTGGAAATCATCGGCGTCGCCGCGACTGCTCGCTACGGTGGCCTCAAGGGGAACGTTCCGCCAGTCGTGTACATACCCTACACGGTCGCTCCCGGACTGGCGGAGGTGACCTACGCGCTGCGTACCGACCTCACCCCGTTGCGCTACGTCGCCGCGGTCCGTGAGATCGTGCATCAAGCCGACCCGCGCGTGCCCGTGACGGCAGTGAGGACACAAGCCGCGGACATCGATCAGACCATCAATCAGGAGATCGTCTTCGCCAGACTCTGCACTGCGTTTGCGGTTCTCGCGCTGGTGATTGCGTGCGTCGGTCTCTACGGCACGATGACCTACACGGTGGCTCGCCGTACCAAAGAAATCGGCGTACGCATGGCGCTCGGCGCTCGCCGCGGCCGCGTCGTCTGGATGATATTGCGCGAAGTCTGTGTCTTGGCGGCGCTGGGCGTGGCGATCAGCGTGCCGATTGCACTCGCCTCTTCACGGCTCATCGAGTCGTTTCTGTTCGATGTGAAGCCAAACGACCCGCGCGCCCTGGCCCTGGCGGTGGCCGCTCTCCTCGGCGCCGCGCTCCTGGCCGGCTACGGGCCGTCGCGACGAGCATCACGTGTCGACCCGATGATCGCCCTGCGCCACGAGTGATCGTCATCAATCTGCTCGCGACAATAGTGTGATCTGCGAGGCGCCTGGGCGACCCGATCAGTTGCGACGCGAAGTTCGACGCGCGACGCCGGCGACGCTCACGGGCGACAGCGGCCGCCCGACCTCAGCTTTCACACTCGTCGCGAGGCCGGAGAGGACCGGGATCGAGATTCGATCGCCCAGCTCAATGGCACCCAAGGCGACGATCACAAGCAGTACCAGCGCGCGTAGTGTTCTGGTCGTGCGCATCACTTGCCTCCGACGATGAAATGACTCGGTAACTCGCCTGTGTTCTTCACTTTCTTGAGCTCGTCGATGCTGATCTGCTTCGCATCGGACGGTGGCGTGAACGCGAAGTCCGCCGTCGCCGCGTCGCTGCCGGTCTTCCAATTCCGAATCTGAACGGTGTACTGCGGACCGTCGGCGATGCCCGTGGACGTGATGACATACCGGCATGGACGCGGTTGCGCACCCTGCGTCACCCAGATCTGCCAATCCACGTCTTTGGAGCGGAAGGCGAAGTAGTCGCACTCGATGCCACCGACGACCCCGCTCCCAAGATCCTTGACGTCCTTCACATCGGCGGTAATCTCGTCGTAGGCATGTGTGAGAAACAGATCGGCGGCGGGTAGAGGCCGGTCGTACTTCTTTTGCAGTTCGTTCACCAGGTTGTCGAGCGAGCCTGGCACCTCGACCCGCGTGTAGATGTTCTTGTTTTTGCCGAACAAGGTGAGCGTCTTGCCATCGAACACGGTCTCCATGTCCACGAACCCCCCCGATCGCGTGGTGCGGATCTTGTCGGGTCGCGCGAGCGACACCGTCCCCGATGAGGCCAGCTGGAGCTTCTGCCGGTCCTTTGTGACGACTTCGAGGATCGCGTCGTAGTCGAACGCGATGGACTGCTGCGCGCCGACATAGTCGGTCATGGCTTTGAGGAGAGTTCTGGCCTGTGCCTGGTCGGCCACCGCTGGAGGCGAACCAGCCGTCCCTACCGTCAGCACCAGCAACAATGCCGACGCCGCCGAGAGCGTAAGTTTCGATCGTGCTGCCATACCTCGTCCTCCAGCTTCATGTTTCTCTCTCGCAGACGCCGAAACACGTCGATCGACGACTTGCTCGAGGCACTTTCCGCGCGCATGGTCCTAGACAGCACGATCAACCGTGTTTACGTTTGATTGAGTCTCCAGGGCGCGCACCCGTGGCCATGCCACTCTCAACGCTCAGGTTTGCTGACGCTTCAGCACTGCTCTTCTGTTCCGCGCTCCCGCCACTCGAATTTCCGGACGCTTCACTGCGTTTCTGTTCCGCTGCGGCGATCAACATCATTTCGAGCACGTTCAGGTGCTCCGCATAGGCGTCCATCAATGCTGCCTGATACTTGACGTCAGCCTGCCCGCGCTTCACCATGTTGAGCGCCTTTTTGATCCAGGTCGTCCGCCACGCCGCGTCATCGGACGTGGTCGTCGGCTGCGCGAGGCTTTGTTCCAACCATTTCTGCTTCGCCTGGGCCCTGGCCTTCCACAGCTGTTTCTGGAGCTCGAGATAGGGTGTTTGGACCGGAGAAGTCATCCTGGGACCTCCGTTTCGATTCAGTTCCATTTGCCGGGTACGTCTGTTCTTGCTGGTACGACTGTTCTTGCTGAGCCGGGACATGGGTGGCGTCATAGGGCGCGTCTTTCCCGAATGCCATCGGAGACAATCGCGTGTTGAGGACGTAGCGCCCGAACTCTGAGCCCCCGCATCGATGCGCGCAGCTCAGAGTCCGACGCTACCCTTCGAGCCCTGTCTGTTTACGCGGACGCGCGGAGCCCCGCTCCTGCGGCTGCCCGCTTGAGCAAACGGATTCGGCGCCGTGCGCGGACGGCTGCGACTGCGAGCGTGCGGGCCTTCTTGCGTGCCCGGAGCGCCGCGACCTCGAGTATTCGTGTGCGGCGTCGTGCCCGGAGCGCAACGAGTGCGAGCAGACGGGCGCGCCGTCGGCGCCGCGCCACGGCGAGAGCGAGCAAGCGCGAACGTCGCCGCGCCCGAAGCGCCGCGACGCCGATCAGGCGAGCGCGACGTTTGGCGCGCAGACCTTGTGCCAGACGCAGGCCGGGAACTCGCTGTCGGCCGTATTGTGGGGCTTCTTCTCCCTCTTCCTCCTCATCGTCCTCGTCTTCGAGGCCCATCATCTCTACCGGCTCATCTTCTTCCTCAGAGTCCAGGTCGAACTCTTCGTCGTCGTCCTCCTCTTCGCCCCAGCCCATCATCTCTCTGGGTTCCTCTTCATCGTCCTCGGATCCCGCCAGTTCCGTCGGATCGTTTCCTTCCTCGAGTCCCATGAGTTCGCTCGGATCCTCTTCCAATAAAGTCTTCATACGTACCTCCGTGCCTTCATTCAACGTCGTGAGATCAGAGGACCGCGTTGCGCGCAGTAATTTGACCTTCCGAACGCGCCGCCACGCCAGCGTTCCATACTCCTTTCACGACGCGGCCACGCGTCTACTCAACCGGTCGTCAGCACTGTGACGGGCCCGCAAAGCGGTGACAGAGAAACCCGCGACAGCAAAGCACGCGCCGTGAAGGGAAGCGGGAATATGTTGACGATTTCAGGACCTGACGTTCGCTTGCCCCCGAATCGTCGGGCATGCGTGCGCGTGGCCGTGGCCCGCTCGGGATCCGCGAGCGAGGATGCAAGGGAGTTCGAGCGACGTGTGGGCAGCTCGACGTTATTATCTTTGAGGTAGCCGGGCCTCGCCAGCGTAAGCGCGAAATCGTTCGTTCAGCTCTCCCGAAGCACTTCCGCGGGATCGACGCGTACGGCACGGAGCGTGGGTCTCCACGCCGCGAGTACTGCCACCGCGACGAGAGTCACTGGTGCAACGGCGAAAATGACCGGGTCGCGCGGCTCAACGCCGTACAACAGAGGTGCAACGAAACGCGACAACCAAACAGCGGCAAGCAGCCCCGCACAAGCGCCGGCCAGCACGCAGAGACCGACCCGGGCGAGCATGAGCCTCCCGATGTCGGCGCCGCGTGCGCCGAGCGCCAGACGGATCCCGATCTCGCCTCGCCGACGGCTGACGGTGTGAGAGATGACGCCGTACAGGCCGATCGCCGATAACAGCAGCGCGACGGCGCCGAAGAACCCAGCCAACCACGCCACGGTGCGCTCCTGCGAGAGGCTCGCCCACACAGCATCCTCGAGGGGCAAAAACGTGAACGTCAGACGGGGGTCGACGCGCTTCAGCCCGGCACGGACTGCCGGCACGAGGCTGACACTATCGGTAATCGCGCGGATGCTGAGGCGCAACGGCATATCGGGTGGTACGGTCGCCTGCGCCAAGGGAACGTACACCATCGGAGGAGGGGCGTCGCGCAGCGAGTTCCCATAGACTGTGTCGGCAACGACGCCGACGACGGTGCAACGGCCGCGGCCGCACGGGCCCGCGTCGATGGTCTCGCCGATCCCGTCACGACCGGACAGGTGGCTGTGGCGGAAAGTTTCGTTGACGATCGCAACCCGTGCCGCGCCTGTCCCATCGGTGGCGTCGAAGTCACGGCCGGCGCGAAGAGTCGTCCGGTAAGTGGCGAACCACCGCGGTGTCACGAAATTGAAGGCGAGGACGCCGCCTCCCAAGTCGGCGCGCCTGCCCCGTGCGTCGGTCAACAGTCCGCCACCGCCAGTGCCCACGGGCGTCCAGATGGAGCCGGCGACGGTGGCAACGCCAGGTATCGCTCCGACTGCTGCACGAATGCGATCGAACAGTCCCCTGGACGCCGGCGATTCGACGACCGAGCGCGGTAGGTTCACGTTGACGATCAGCACGCCCTTCGGATCGAATCCGAGCGGGACGCTGACAAGCCGGTTGAAGGTCTGCGCGAAGAGTCCGGCGGCTGCGAGCAGAACGATCGAGAGCGCCACCTGCAGCACGATCAATCCGGGTGCAAGCTGCCCGGTTCGGTTCCCTCCTCCACCGGCACGGCCCTGCTCCTGCAGCGCCTCCAGGGGCGCGACGCGGGTCGCATAGAACGCCGGGCCTGCCGCGAACAGCACGACGGTCAGCAGGCTGATGCCACTCGCGAATGCAAGGACACGCCAGTCGGCCGCAACATCGATCGAGAGGGGAGCCCCTGACACTGGAAGCTGCGCGACGAGCACCCGGCTTGCCCACATGGCGAACAGCTGGCCGGCGACAGCGCCGGCGACCCCGAGTACGAGCCCTTCGACTAGAACCTGCCGCGCCAGCATCCAGCGCGGTGCGCCGACCGCCAGCCGCAGACTGAGCTCGTAGCGCCGCGCCGTCGCACGGGCGAGAAGCAGATTCGCAAGGCTTACGCACACAATCCCCAGCACGAGGCCGGCGACGATCGCCAGCACCACGAGTGGGCGCTCGTAGCGCTGGCGGAGTTGCGACCGGTCGGAGATGCCGCTTGAAGCTGGAACGACGATGAAGGGATCGTTCAGGAACGGCGGCGCTCCGGGGCCGACAATCTCCGGCTGCATGTCGCGCAGGGCGGCGGTCGCCGCTGAGAGCGACTGGCCGGGCTGCAGGCGCAGCATCACCGTGAGGAGCAGCGCGCGCTGACTGGCGCGGAAGGAGCGATCGCGATACACGAGTGCATCGGCGCTGAACGGCATGGCGATGTCGAACGGCTGGCCGACGTCCACGCCCTGGAAGGACTTCGGGATGATGCCGATGATGGTCAGCGGTGTGCCCTCGATCGACAGGCGCGAACCAATGGCGTCGGCTGCCCCGTTGAACCGCCGCCGCCACAGTGCTTCGCTGATCACGACCACGCCGCCATCCGGTCCCCCACCCCGCTCGTCGTCCGCCGGCGTGAAGGTGCGGCCGGCGAGCGCGTGGACGCCGAGCACCTCGAAGAAGCCGCCGCTGGCGATGAGGGTGTTGAGCGGCTGGACCTCGCCGCCGTCCGACCCGTCGACCAGTTTGAGCGTCCAGGCGAAACCGCCCGTGAAGGCGCCGCTGCGCTGCCGCAGTCGATCCCACATCGCGAAGTTCCATCCAGCGCCGGCGTGGAAGCCGAAGCGCAGTGCTGTCGCTGAGGTGACGGTGACGAGCCGGTCGGCGTCCACCACTGGCAGCGGCCGCAGGATGAGCGCGTTGGCGACCAAGAAGACTGCCGTCGGCGCACCGATGCCGAGCGCGAGCGTTAGGATCGCCGCGAACGTGATCGCAGAGTGCCCGCGAAGCGAGCCCACGGCGCGTCTGAGGTCACGGGATACGCCTCGAATCATCGACTTCTCTCCGCGCCTCTCGTTCGCCCCGTGTCGCTGGGCGGCGCTATTTATTCACAATATATGAATATGCGCAAGCTCACAGCCGAATGCCGGGCTTGACAGAGTCGGCCTGCACGTATTCATACTTGATGAAGATATGGCGCGCGACCTGCTCACGGATTTCGAGTTGATGATTCTGCTGGCGATCCTCCGCGTCGGCGACGAGGCGTATGGCGTGCAGATCGCCAGGGAAATCGAAGCCACGGGCGGACGTCGCGTCCTGCTCGGCGCCGCCTACACCGCCCTCGACCGTCTCGAGCGCAATGGGCTGGTGACCTCGACGCTCGGCGCTCCCAGCGCCGTCCGCGGGGGACGCGCCAAGCGCTACTTCCGGGTGACCGCCCGCGGCGTGCGCGCGGTCCGCAACACCCAACGGGCACTCGTTGCGTTGTGGCGCGGTGTGCCCCAGCTGAAAGAGAGACGCTCATGAGGACGCCTCCCGCCCCCCGCCTGGCGCTCACGGTGCTGGAACGATTTGTACCCGACAACGAAGCGTTGACTGGTGATCTCCTGGAGGAGTTCGATGCGCGGCCCTCGACCGTGTGGTTCTGGGTGCAGGTGCTGGCCGCCATTGCGGCGGCCTGGCGGACGCGAGGCGCAGAGATTCGTCCCTTACGGCTCGTCGATTTTCAGCCCGCGGACGCGGCGGAACGGACGCGTCACTATGGCCTTCGGTTCCCGCCTGTCAATCTAAGTCCCGTCGCGGGTATGGGCGGCCTCGGCTTCATGCTCCTTATCGGCCTCATGACGCGCACCATGCCGGCAGCATGGTGGCTGCTGCTCGCGTCCGCACTCGCCGGATGTGTACTCGGCGCCGTCCTGATCGTCCTTGCGCGGCCGGGCGGCGCGCGCATGACGGAGCCCGGCCGAATTGTTCCTTCTGGCGCCCCCAGGATGAAGGGGTCGGTCTAGGCATCACCTTGGTACCCGAACAGAGTTGACTCGCCACGTCGTCAACCATGTCCGGCCCGCGCGTGTCTATTTCGTGTCAAAACACGAACGGCGCGACCCGAAGCCGCGCCGTAAGTTACTGATGTGATTGGTCGGGGCGAGTGGATTCGAACCACCGACCCCTCGGTCCCGAACCGAGTGCTCTACCAGGCTGAGCCACGCCCCGACTAAAAGCGTTTGGCCATTGTATCACCGGCCTTCGAACAGCGCCTTGAATTCCGCGCGATCCTTGATCGGCGCGAAGATCGGGTCATCGAAGAGTTCCATCGGACGGAATCGCACGGGGATGCTCTGCAGCCACGCGATCGCGGCATTGGTGTCCCCTTTCTGCATGCACGCACGCGCGGCCGGGATGCCGAGGTCGCGGTAGCCCAGTCCCTTCCCTTTCAACTTCTCGAGCTCGTCGCACGCGGCACCGAACTGCTTGTCTCCGAGGAGCGCCTCTCCGTACGCCAGGCGCAGCGTATGGTTCTCTGGTGCGGTTGACACGAGTTCCGCGTAAGCCGCGGCCGCTTCATGGAAGCGCCCACCCATCACGTGCCCCGCTGCAACGGACTCGCGTACGTTGCGGCGAAGCGCCGACTGATATTCCGCCGCCGTTGTCGTCTTCACGAACTCGATGGTCTGATCGATCACCCGGCGCGACTGTTCGTCGTCGTTCCGCATCTCGAAGGCGAAAGCCGCCCGGGTAGTTCAGCAGGGTGACGGGTGCGTTCTGTGAGAGCGCGTTCGCGACGATGCTGTCGATCCCCCGGTTGACGGCAGGACGATCGAGCCCCGCTCGCACGTACAGCACCGGAAGATCCTCTCGAAATTGCGTCACGGACGCCGATCCGTAATACATCACCGCTGACTTGAGGAGCGTCGAACGACGGTCCTGCACGATGGGCAGCGCGCGCGAAACATTGCCCGATCCCGCGTAGAGGGCGACGGCATTGCGGTCGATTCCCGCTTCCTCTCCTGTGTACTTGGCGAGGTACTCGTGCAGCGCGACGTAATCCTGGACAGCGGTTTCCATCCGAAGGTCCGGCAGAATGGCGGTAATGCCTTTGGAGGCGACTACGCGCGCCCACGAGGCGTAGAACGGGTTCGATCGCTCCGCGCCCGACGCGATGTTGAAGAAGATCAGCGTCGGGTGCCGCGTGCCGGTCGCGGGACGGTACACGTCCATGAGCAGCCGCCCGGAGGGTGATTTGCCGTACTCGACGTCCTTGATGACTTTGTACGAGCTCTCTGGTGGAACCGGATAGGCGAAGCGAATCTGCTGCGCGCTACCGAGCGACACAGCACAGAGGCCGTAGAACGCGGTCAGGAATGCTGATCGAACCATGCCGCCCATTCTCATGGGTGGACGTTCAGGATTTCGGCTGGAGTGACGATACGCTCGCGCGCGGGACCAGTTGATCCTCGAGGACGCCGAGCGCATCGTATGCGGTCAGATCGGGCTGCAGCGGCGTGACGGAGATGTAGCCGTCGCGAACGGCCTGATAGTCGGAGCGATCGTGCGGCTCCCAGTCGTTCTGCCCTTCCTCGATCCAGTAATATGCCCGGCCGCGGGGATCCAGCCGTTCGGCGACAACGGTCAGGTGATTCCGCTTCGCCTGCACCGTCACGCGCATTCCTCGAGGCGGACCAGACGGAACGTTCATGTTCAGGAACACTCTCGACGGGAGTCCGCGTTCCATCACCGACTCGCCAACGATGCCTGCGGATGCCGCTGCAGGCCGGAAGTCGTACTCCGCCGTGCGCTCGAGCGACACGGCAATACTCGGGATCCCGAGCAACGCTCCCTCCATTGCGCCCGACACGGTACCTGAGTACGTCACGTCGTCACCGAGGTTGTAGCCCTTGTTGATGCCCGACACGATGAGATCGGGAGGTGATGTGTAGAGCTGAGTAAGGGCGACGTTCACGCAGTCGGTTGGTGTGCCGTCCACTTCGTACACGCGTTCGCGGAGGCGCTCCATGCGGAGAGGGCGGCGCAGCGTGAGCGCATGGCCGATGGCACTGGCTTCGATATGCGGCGCGACGATCGTGACCTCCCCCAGCGGCGCGAGCGCCGCCGCCAGCGCGTGGATGCCCTCGGAGTGCACGCCGTCGTCATTTGTGACGAGGATCTTCTTCATCAGAAAACAGAAAGTATAGCAGCAGGGTTGCGGCCGCCGCGAGACCGGCGCCGGTCAGAAACGCACCGTGCGGCGACACGCGCGTCCACATCACGCCGAAGATCAGCGACGCGAGCAACGCACCAAGGCCGATGACTGCGTTGTAGTATCCGAACGCGGTCGCCCGGCGCGATTCCGGCGCGAGGTCGGCGATCCACGCCTTCTCCACGCCCTCTGTCAGCCCGAAGTAGATACCGTAGGAGAGAAACACCACGATCAGCGGCGTGACGGCATCGACGAACGCAAACGCGGCGTACACCGCCGCATAGAACATCCAGCCCGCCGCAATGACATGACGACGTCCGAAGCGGTCCGACAGCTCGCCGCCCGCGAGTGACGACGCCACCTTGACGACATGCAGCGCGGACCAGAGCAGCGGGATCCAGAACGCCGCGACACCCACATCGCTGAGGCGCAGCAGCAGAAACGCGTCTGACGCGTTCCCCAGCGCGAACAGGAGCAGCACTGCGAGCGGAGCCGTCAGGGGACGCAGTGAAGCGGCGGGAGCCGACGTTGAGGGTGCGGGGGCTGACGTTGACGGTGCGGGGGCTGACGTTGACGGTGCGGGAGCCGAGGTGACGGGTGCGGGAATGGCAAGAATGACGGCCATTACGATGATGCCCGGTATGATCGTCAGCGCGAACAGCGTTCGATACTGTTCGGGATAGACGTAGAGGAACGCCGACGCGAGCAGCGGCCCGAGGACGGCGCCGCTGTGGTCCATCGCGCGGTGAAATCCATAGACTCGGCCCCGCTGCGATGGGTCTGCGAAGCCGGCGAGCATGGCGTCGCGCGGAGCGCCGCGGATCCCTTTACCGAGGCGGTCCGAAAAACGGATCGCGAGCACCTGCCCCCACCCGGTCGCGACGGCGATGAGCGGGCGGACCATGGATGAGAGGCCGTATCCGCCGAGCATCAACCACTTCGGCCGGCCCGTCCGGTCGGCGACCTTTCCCGAGACCACCTTCAGGATGCTGTTTGCAGCTTCGGCGAAACCCTCGATGAGGCCGAGCGACATCGCCCCCGCACCCAGCACCCGAGTCAGGAACAGCGGCAGCAGCGGATAGATCATCTCCGACGCGGTGTCGGTGAAAAAGCTGACCCAGCCGATCAGCCAGATCGGGCGCGACAGGCCGAACCGGCTGTTGCGGCCGGTCACACGCGCAGGAAGATTCGCCGCCGGTACATCCACCAGAGCAGGGCGAAGAGGACCGCCAGGTTTGCGATCGAGTACAGCAGCGAGGCGTTCTTCGGGTCGGCGAACGGCGCGAACCAGTGCAGGTACGCCCAGGTGTTCACCGCGATCATTCGACCGTCGGGGCCGGCGACGCGGATGAGTGCCAGCGTCTTGACGAGCAGCCCGGATACGACGAACAGCGTGATCGCATTCACGCCCAGGATGACGAGCGGCGTCATGCCGCGGCGCCAGCGCTTCACGTCGAGGACCCAGTGGCAGGCAGCGAGCAACAGCGCCGCGAAGCCCGCGGTGAAGAGCACGTACGAGCTCGTCCAGAGATTCTTGTTGATGGGGAACACGATGTTCCAGACCAGCCCCGCGAACAGCGCGACGGCACCTCCACCCGCGAGCGCCGCCGTCTTGCGAGACGAGGCCCAGTCGCTGCCGAGACACATCCCCGCCACGACCCCGAGCAGTGTCGTCGAGATGGCAGGCACGGTGCTGAGCAGCCCTTCGGGATCCCAGCGCGGGCGCCAGAGGTGTCCGTTCATCAGCGCGCGATCGAGCCATGCGCCCAGATTGCCCTCGGGGGAAAGATCACCCGCCGTGCCGCCGGGCGGCGGGACGAGCATCATGATCGCCCAGTAACCGAGCGCGAGCGCAGCGGCGGTTGACGCCGCGGCAATCACCTGCCGGCGGCGATTGCCGGACGTCAGCCGATACAGACTGGCGGCCGCGAGGTAACACAAGGCGATGCGTTGAAGCACGCCAGGAATGCGCCACCGGTGAATGTTGAATCGCGGATATCCCGCGAGAAAGAGGCCGAGCGCAAGGATGATCGCGCTGCGGCGCAGGATGGATCCCCAGCCTGCCGACTTCTTCGAGAGCGTGATCGAGACACCCACGATGAAAAGGAAGAACGGGAAGATGAGATCCGTCGGCGTCCAACCGTTCCATGCCGCGTGTTCCAGCGGCCAGTACATATTGTTCCAGTCGCCCGGATTGTTGACGATCACCATCGCCGCCATCGTCAGGCCGCGGAACACGTCGAGCGACAGGAGTCGCTGCGCTGCCGCCGGCCCCGATGTCGTCTGCCGCGTCTGCGTCGAGAGAGCCGGAGACACGATCCGCTGCCCGGAAGCCATTCTGAGAACTATAGCCGCGGCGCGGTCATTCGGCTCAGGCCATAATTCTGCTGATGCCGCATCCGTTCGACGCCGTGCTTCTGATTGCGTTCGGCGGACCGCAGCATCGCGATCACATCCGCCCCTTCCTCGCGAACGTCCTGCGCGGGCGGCGCGTCTCCCCCGAACGGGTTGAAGAGGTCGTCCACCACTACGAGATCTTCGACGGCATCTCTCCGATTACCGAACTGACGATGCGGCAGGCGGAACGGCTGAGACACGCGCTTCAGGAGCGCGCCATGCCGCTGCCGGTTTATGTCGGGATGCGGAACTGGGATCCCTATCTGCGCGACACGCTCGTGCGTATGTCAGGCGATGGGATCCGACACGCCGTCGCCGTGGTCGCCGCAGCGCACCGGAGCTACTCCGGCTGTACGCAATATCGCGAGAACGTTGCCGATGCGCGCGCTGCGCTGAAAGGCGCCGGCTTGCCTGACGTGAGCGTGACGTACATCAACGACTGGCATGCCTCGCCGGGATTCGTAGAGGCCAACGCCGATCACGTGCTGGCAGCGCGCGAATCCCTGCCCGTTGATGTCCGCCGGGAAGCTGAGCTGGTGTTCACCGCGCACAGCATTCCCGCATCGATGGCCGAGCGATACCCGTATCAGCGTCAGCTCGAGGAGAGTTGTGCGGCGGTGGCGGACGCGATCGCGACGCGCCTGTCGAGCAGTGAGCCGCCGCGATGGACGCTCGTGTATCAAAGCCGCAGCGGCCGTCCCCAGGATCCGTGGCTCGGCCCGGACGTGTGCGAGCACCTTCGACAGACCGCAGCGAGCGGCACTCGGAGCGTGGTGCTCTGTCCCATCGGATTCATCTGCGATCACATCGAGGTGCTCTACGACCTCGATGTCGAAGCAGCGGCCGTCGCGCGCGAGCTCGGACTGCAAATGGCCCGTGCGTCGGCGGTCAACGCGCATCCGAGATTCATCCTCGCACTGGCCGATGCCGTCACGGAATGCGTGAATCGATATCGCAGCGGTCGCCCTCTGATGATCAGTTTACCCGCGTCCGAGAGGCAGGCCTGACCGCCGCCGCCAAGGCTTCGGCGAGTCGCGCCGGGGCTTCAGCGAAGGCGGAAGGGCTGCGCTGCAGCGAACAACCTTTCTGCGTGCTCGTTCGTCTAGTCTGCGAGCCATGCTGAGAGAGCTTGCCGCGCCGAAGGCGGGTTTTACATCCTTAACACACGAGCGTGCGTAGAATGCTCCCACCGAGGCAATCAGATATGCGAATGATGAAGTTGGCTGCCGTCTGCTTTCTGGCCCTTTCGCTGCAGGCCGCGTCCGCCGGCGCCCAGATGACGGTGATCCCTGACACCGGAGGCGAGCCGATTCAGCTGCCGGGCCCGGGCCGTCAAATGAAAACGGGCACGGGCCGGATCAAAGGCCGTCTCGTCACCGCTGAAACCGGCGCGCCGGTGCGTCGCGCGCAGGTGCGTCTCTCCGGTCAGGACATTCTTCCGAAGACGGTCGCGACCGACAACGACGGTGCCTTCGAGTTCGGCGAGTTGCCCGCCGGCCGCTATACAGTCAACGCGACGAAGAGTGGCTATGTGAGCGTCGGCTACGGACAGACGCGTCCGTTCGAATCCCCGAAGCAGCTGGATCTCACGGAGGGCCAGGTGATCGACAAGGCGGATATCACGATGCCGCGCGGCTCGGTGATTTCCGGCCGGATCATCGACGAGTTCGGCGAGCCGGTCGCGGATGCTTCTGTGAGCGCGATGCGCTCCACCTGGTCGAACGGCCGCCGTCGTCTGCAGTCCACTGGACGCACAGCAACGACCAACGATCTCGGGCAATACCGGATCTACGGCCTGCCGCCCGGAGAGTATTACGTGAGCGCGACGCTGCGCGGCGCCCAGGAAATGATGGTCATGGAGATGGCCGTCGCTGCCGCGGTGCGCACCACGATGACCGACGGTGGTGGCGACGCGCCGCGGTCCGGCTACGCACCGACGTATTACCCGGGCACGCCCAACGGCGGCGAGGCGCAGAAGCTGTCGCTTTCCGTCGGCCAGGAGGCGCAGAACACGGACTTCGGCCTTATCCCCGTGCGTCTGTCGAAGGTCAGCGGTACGGTGATGAGCTCCGACGGACGTCCACTCGAAGGCGTGATGGTCACCGCGACCTCGCGCGGCAATATGGCGAACACCATCATCTTTCCTTCCGGCGCGGCCGCTCGGACTGACAGGAACGGCAACTTCACGTTGAACAGCGTCGCGCCGGGCGACTACACGCTGAATGCGCGAACCACGGGGATCGTGAGCAGCAGCAGCGACGGCGACCGCATGGTCTTCACGATGACGAGAGTCTCCGGCCCCGGCGGCGGCGATGGTTCCTCGGAGTTCGGCTCGATCCCCTTGAGCGTGGCCGGAGAAGACATGTCGAACGTGATCATCGCCACATCCAAGGGCACGACGGTGTCGGGCCGCGTCGTCTACGAGGGAGGCTCCAAACCGACCACGAACACGCTGCGCATCAGCGCCGCTGAAGCGGATGCGGAAGGTCCCGCGGGGCTGCTTGGCGGTTCGTCATCGGTGACCAGCGAGGGCACGTTCGAGCTCAAAGGGCTAGTGGGCCAGCGCATCTTCCGTGTGTCGAACATCCCGTCCGGATGGGTGCTCAAGGCCGTGCGTCTGAATGGCACCGACGTCACCGACAACGGCATCGACGTGCGCCCGACGGAGCCCGTCACTGGCGTGGAGGTCGTGCTGACCACCAAGACAACGGAACTCACCGGAGCGGTGAAGGCGGGCAACGATCCCGCGAAGGATTACACGGTCGTGATCTTCTCCGACGACCCGCAGAAATGGACCGTGCCGATGACACGCCACATCGTCAGTGCGCGGCCGAACCAGGAGGGCCGCTTCCAGGTGAAGCACCTCCCCGCCGGCAGCTATTACGTTGTCGCGCTCGAATACATTGCCCAGGGTGACTGGTTCGATCCCGACATGCTCGAGCGCCTGAAGTCCAGGGCCACCCGCATCACGCTCGACGAGGGTGAGGTCGAGAACATCAATCTGTCGCTCGAATCTATGTGAGGCACAATCGTCAGCTCCAGACTGCAAACGGCAAACTCCAAAAGGAACGAAACATCTCCGCGGATTTCGTTTTGTTTGAAGTTTGAAGTTTGAAGTCTGGGCTTGGCGAGATTGCGCTCAACGCCCGTCCCGTCGAGATTTCGCCAGCAACGCGCTCGCGGCGTCCTCGTCGGCTTCCTCCACCGGCCCCTTCTTCCGCGCGTAGAGATACGCGATCGAAAAGATCGCGACGATCAGACCGAATGAGATCCATTTGTTGATGTGGAACTCGATGTACCCCTCGCTGTTCAGGAACTCGACGAGCAGCTTGACGGCTACCCACGCGATGATGATGAAGGCGGCATCGACGAGCGACGGGTAACGACGCACGACGCGGAGCAGCTGCCCGATCACCATGCGCATCGTGACGATCCCGAGGATGCCGCCGCTGATCACGACCCACGTTTTCGGTGACATCGCGACGGCGACGAGGATCGAGTCGACCGCGAACACGATGTCGGTGAGCTCGACCTTCACGACCGTGGCCCAGAACGGCGACAGCCCGAGCCAGGCCGTCGCCGGTTTGATGACGCGACGATCCTCTCCCTCCGCTCTTCCGAAGAAGTGGC
>DATLLF010000179.1:0-17466 GCA_035537955.1 Vicinamibacterales bacterium
CGCGAAGAAGGCGATCGCAAAGGCCGGATTGACCTTCGAGGTGCCGCGCGGCGCCGAACGGGCGGCGCGGCTGCCCTCGGTGCTCGAGGTCATCTACCTCATTTTCAATGAAGGCTATGCGGCCACGGCGGGCGACGACCTTGTCCGGCCGGGCCTGTGCCTGGAGGCGCAACGGCTCGGCCGCATACTGGCCGGTCTGATGCCCGAGGATGCCGAAGTGCTCGGCCTCCTGGCCCTGATGGAGATCCAGGCGTCGCGCCAAAGAGCGCGCACCGGGCCGGACGGCGCCTTCATTCCGCTCACCGAGCAGGATCGCGCACGCTGGGACCATTTGCTGATCAGCCGGGGCCTCGATGCGCTGGCCCGCGCCGAAGCGCTTCGCGGCGACGGTCCCTATGTGCTGCAAGCCGCGCTCGCCGCCTGCCACGCCCGCGCGCGCCGGGCCGCCGATACTGACTGGCCGCGCATCGCCGCGCTCTATGACCGGCTGCGCGTCGTGGCGCCCTCGCCCGTGGTCGATCTCAATCGCGCGATCGCCCACAGCATGGCCTTCGGGCCCGAAGCGGGCCTCCGACTGGCGGACGAGATCGCCGACGCCGCCGCCCTGCGCGACTACGCGCCATTGCCGGCGGCGAGGGGCGACTTTCTGTTCCGGGCCGGTCGACTGGCCGAGGCGCGTTCACAATTCAAGGCTGCGGCCACGCTGACCCGCAACGCGCGGGAAAGGGCATTTCTCCTCGCACGGGCCGATGCCTGCGACTGCAAGCACTAACGTGAATGCGCGCGCCAATCGGCTCAGGCTAGAGCGTGCCGCCTGAGGGCCGGCGAAGAAGTTCCTCTGAAGTTGCTAAAGCCCGTGACAAAGATCGCGTAGTCACCCCTCGGCCGATTCGCTCGCGAAGCGATAACCGACCCAGGGTTCACTGAGCAAGTAGCGGGGATGAGAGGGGTCCGGTTCGATCTTCTTGCGCAACTGGGCCATCAACACCCACAGGTGCTCAGGCTGGTCGACGGCATTGGCTCCCCAGATGGCTTTAAGAATCGCGCGGTGCGTAAGAACGCGATCGGCGCTGCGTGCGAGCAGTGCCAGCAGCTCGAATTCCTTCGGCGTCAGGCGAATTTCGACGTCTCCCATGAGGACTCGACGACGGTCGTAGTCGATGGTCAGGTCGCCTGCACGCAGGCGACCGTACGGAGCGCCGTCCGGCGAAAACTCCCGCCGCAGCGCCACACGAATCCTGGCAAGCAATTCCTCGGGACCAAAGGGTTTGGTGACGTAATCATCGGCCCCAAGATCCAGCGCAGCGACTTTGTCGGTTTCGCCGCCTCGTGCCGACAGGACCACTATTGGAACCGCCGACTCGGCGCGGATGCGGCGACACACCTCGGTGCCCTCGACGTCAGGCAGCCCGAGGTCCAGGACGATCAGATCTGGTGGCCGCGTCCGCTCTGATTCCAGCGCCGCGGTGCCTGTGCCGACGACCTCGACGTCGTAGCCTCTGGCGCGCAGCAGCGGCGCCACGGCCCGCTGGATTGGCACCTCGTCGTCGACCAGGAGAATGCGTGCGGTTCGAGACATTACACCTGCTCGGTCATGACTTTGCTTTCCGCCGGCACGACGATCGTGAACTGCGCGCCCCCGTCGGCGCAGTTGTCGGCCCACACGCGACCACCCTCAGCGGCCAGCATACCGCGCGCAATGGATAGTCCCATCCCGGTACCAGACACGCGCTGGCCGGCTTGGGTGCCGCGATAAAACCGGTCGAACAGGTGTGGAAGATCGCGCGGCGATATTCCCGGCCCATGATCGCGGACAGAAATCGTGAGCCCGTCGGTCGACACAGAGATATTGACATCGATCGGCGACTTGGGCTGAGTGTACTGCGCCGCGTTTTCGAGAACGTGGGCGAGGGCCGATGCGGTGAGCCGTGGATCCAACCGCACCAGGCGGTCTGATCCATCCTCAACGACAATGCGGTGATGCTTAAGCGTGTGCTCGATTTGGTCTCGTGCGGCTTCGAAGATTTCTGCTGGATGGACCCACCGGACGTCCGTAGGGATCGAGCCGGCGTCGATCCGTGCCATCTCCAAGATGTTCTGAAATAGGCGGTTCAAACGCTCGACCTCGGCGAGAATCAGGTCGCTCTGCTCCTCGCGATCGTGCTCACGGATCCATGCAGCCTTCAGATTGCTCGCGGCAACTCGAATGGCCGTGAGCGGCGTCTTGAGGTCATGGCTCAACGACGCGAGCAGCGCCGACTTCAGCTCCTCGCCTCGGCGGGCCACCTCGGCGGCCTTCCGTTCTTCCAGAAACTGGGCGCGTTCCACCGCAATTGCTACAACACCCGCCAGCGCGTCGAGCGTGTCCGGTTCGACGGGTCTGCCGGCCGCCGCGAGCAACCCAATCGCCTTGGTCCCAAAGCGGAGTGGAATCAGGCGAACCTCCTCACCATCGATTGGGATGGTGCGATGTCCTGCGTACGTCCGCGCGCGCGCATCGAATTCCAGTGCGCTCTCCGCTCCGGCGAACGCCTGGACCAGTTCACGAGGGTCAAGGGTGATGGAGCGGGCGCCCGCTTCGTAGATGTCCCACTGTTGCGCTCGCGGCAGGCAGACCGCCGCAAAGTCGAGATCGAAACGGCGCGCGACGAATCTCGCCAGCTGTCGGATCGCTTCTGTGCTATCCGTCGTGAGCAGCACGTCACGACTGAGGTCGAACAGTCGTCCAAGTTCGTCGCGTCGCGCGCTAGCCTCCTGCTCGCGGTCTCTAACCGCCGCGGAAAGCTGACTGCCGATGAGGCCGACGGCGAAAAAGACGAACAGCGCGACCCAGTTCTGCGGGTCCGCGATCGTCAAGGTGCCGAACGGAGGCATGAAAAAGTAGTTCAGACACAGGTCCGCGGCGACGGACGTGACGATCGCCACCCATAATCGTGAGGTGGCCGCCGTGATCAGGATCACCAGCAGGAAGAGAAGTGCGGCGGTGGTTGGGTTCGTGAGCCGCAGCCCCAGACGCAAGCTGGCTGTGGTCGCGACCACAGCCGCGAGCGCGAGGACGACCGCCGGCGGTTCGCGCCGCCAGAACGAAGCCATGTCGTCAATGACGCAAGTGGAACGGCACGCTGGTGACCACGATATTCGGCTTGAACAGCAGGGCCCCCTTGATCAGAAGCGCCCGCTGATTGTGAAACAGATGATGCCACCATCGGACCGGAACGAATTCAGGCAGGACGATGGTGATGTACCCGTCCGGATGGTCGGCCCCGACGCGCTCGATGTACTCCAGAAGCGGCTCCATGAGCGATCGATAGGGTGATTCGAGCACAATGAGCGGCACACCGTTGCCCCACTGGCTCCAGCCGTTGCGCAGCTGCTCCGTCGCGGAGGGATCGACGTTTACGTACACGGCGCGTACGTCGGCCGACAGAGTTTTCGCGTAATCCAGCGCCTCGAGGACGGCGCGCTGAACGCCACTGATTGGAACGAGCACGGCGTTATGGCGCGCCCCGCGCGGCTGCCAGCCCCGGAGTGACAACTGCGCCGCCACGCCATCGTAATGCTTCCGCGTCAGCCGGCAGAAGAGCACGTTGAGGGGGATCAGCAGCATGATGATCCACGCGCCCTCCACCGCTTTGGTGACCGCGACAACCAACAGAACAACGCCGGTCACGATCGCGCCCACGCCGTTGATCAGCGCGCTCGTCCGCCAACCAGCCCCCCGAAGCCGTCGCCAGTGAATGACCATTCCCGCCTGCGACAGCGTAAAGGAGACAAAGACACCGATCATGTAGAGCGGAATCAGCGCATGGGTATCGCCGCCAAACACGGCCAGCAGAATCCCCGCCAGCACGCTGAGGCCCACGATGCCATTCGAAAACGCGAGGCGGTCGCCCTGATTCATGAACTGTCGGGGTACGTAGCGGTCGCGCGCAAGGATCGATGCCAGACGCGGAAAGTCGGCGTACGCGGTGTTGGCGGCGAGCACGAGAATCAGCATTGTCGCGGCCTGGACGGCGTAGTACAGAATCCCTCGGTCGCCGAACACGCCGCGGGCAAGCTGCGACACCACCGTCTCCTGTTCGCTCGGCGCGACGTGAAAGGCGTGCGACAGCAGGGTGATGCCAAGGAACATTGTGATCGAGAGGACAACCATCATCAGCATGGTCGCGGCGGCGTTCTTCGCCTCCGGCGGCTTGAACGCCGGCACGCCGTTCGACACCGCCTCGACGCCCGTCATCGCCGTGCAGCCGTTCGAAAACGCGGTGAGGAGCAGGAACAGCGTCAAGGGCGCACCGCTCGATTCCACGGGCGCGACAGGTGCGACGGTCGCGACGGTTCCGGTGACGACGCGCCATATCCCGACGACAATCAGCAGCAGGATGGTGACAACGAAGAAATACGTCGGTGCGGCGAAGATCCGCCCCGACTCTCGGATGCCTCGTAGATTGCCGAACATCAGCACGACCACGAATGCGAGCGTCAGTTCGACACGGTTGACGTGCCATTGAGGGAACGCCGACGTAATCGCGGCAACGCCGGCCGCAATGCTGACCGCGACGGTCAACACATAATCGATTAACAACGAGGAAGCCGCCACCAGTGCCGGCAATTCGCCGAGATTGTCCTTCGCGACGATGTAGGCGCCGCCGCCGCTCGGATACGCATGGATCGTCTGTCTGTAGGAGAAGACAACGACGGCAAGGATGGTGGCGATTACGAATGCAATCGGCGTCGCGAGTGTCAGCGCACCCGCGCCAACGAGCACGAGCACGCGAAGAATCTCCTCCGTCGCGTACGCGACGGAGGACAACGGGTCCGACGACAGCACGGCCAGTCCAGTTACCCGTGACAGCCGCTCGTGATGCGCGAGATGCGATGGGATCGGCTTGCCGACGACAAGCCGTTTCAGCAGCGAGAGAAGCCCCTCTTCAGGCACGGCGTCCTTCCAACGGCCGACGGGGTTAGCTGGCGGGCTCGAGGTTGGAAGTCCTCGTCCACCCGCGTCCGCGCGTAGCGCGTCGGCGGGATCGGATTAGCCCCGGAGGCGTGACACGCCTCGTTGGTTCCCCCGTAGCACGCGGATCGATGCCGCGCGCTTTAGGCCATTTCCAACTTCCATGCTAGCGCGGTGGTGTCGGAGTGAACTCGCGTTTAAGGGACTCTTTAGGACTTTCTCAAGGACCTCGCCTGGACTTCTTAGGTACTGGGCGCTACCGTCGGAACCGAGTTGATGGCGCGGGTCGATGCTCACGCGCCAGGCCTGTCGGGCGGCTGCCTCCGGAGCATTCTCATTCCTTCCTAGCCGATGGCGGTCGAACGCATCGACTCGGGTAGCGATCAGCTATCGAGGTCGATCGCCAAGCCGGCCTTGTTCCCTCCGTCGTGAACTGCTGAGGCGCGCTGAATGCGGTCCCCTGTCCTCCATGTCGTAAAATCGCTGCAGCATGGCCAGACCGCGCATCGTCGTAGCGGACGATCACGACAAAACGCGGGCGGCGATTGCCAGCCTGCTCGCATCCGACTTCGACGTGGTCTCCACGGTCGCCGATGGCCAGGCGGCTGTCGAGGCCGCTGGCGCGCTATATCCCGATCTGGTGGTCCTTGACATCTCGATGCACGGCCTCAACGGGTTCGAGGCTGCCGCCCTCATCAGGGACCTGCCCGACCCGCCCAGGATCGTCTTTGCCACCACGTACGAGGACGCGTCAATCGCCGGCGCCGCGTCCGCGCTGGGCGCCTCGGCGGTGGTGCGGAAGCGGCAGATGCTCACGGAACTCGTGCCGGCAGTCCGCCGGGCGCTGTTGTTCCACGCCGTCTGTTTCTACGAAGACAGTCTGTCGCTTGCCGGCACCGTCGCCCGCTTCATCGGCGAGGGCTTGGTGGCCAGCCAGGCGGCCGTGATCGTTGCGACGGCATCGCACAGCGCCTTCATCCGCGACCAGCTGACGGCGATGGGTGTGGATTGCCAGCAACGGATCGAGCACGGCGAGTTGATGATGTTCGATGCCGACGAGGTCCTGAACCGATTGATGGTCGGCAAGCGGCCGGATGCGGAGTGCTTCGAAGACACGATCAATCCGATCGTGGATAAGGCTGCGGGCGGCAGGAAGCGCCTGGTGCGGATCTACGGCGAGATGGTGGACGTGTTGTGGAGCAGCGGCCGAGAAGATGCGGCGCTGTCGCTCGAGATTCTGTGGCATCAGCTCATCGCAGGACGCAAGTGCTTGCTTCTCTGCGGCTATGCGTCGGGTGTCTGCCAAACCGAGGGGTTCAACGCGATTTGTGATCGGCACAGTCACGTCATGCCGCCGCATACCGCGGTGTGAAGGATACCAACGAACCTCGGCACGAATATCAACGCGGCAGGCGCCATGACGCTGGCGCCGTTCATCACTTCGGATAACGGTGCGCTCTACTTCATGTCCGCACGCCCGGACACTTCCAGCGCGTCTCCGTGCACGCCCAAAACATGCTTTGAACGGCTGGACCTCTATGTTGCGGCCGCCAGTTGCCGTCAGTGATTTAGCTGTCCCCGACGATTAATCCCGAACGCCGCACTGTTTACCTCGCACGCGTCTCGACGCCCGTTCCATTCATCGCGATCTCATGTCCTCGAGGCCCGCGCACGCGCGTTGGTCCAGTTTGTAATCGCGCTCGCATTTCCATTCTCGCTCATAGATGTTTTGACCTCAAACGATTAGGGCTGGTAGGCTTGATGGGAAGAGGGTGCTCCGGAAGTGTGCGCTCGGGCTGGAGCCAACCGACATGGCAGACTCAGACTCATGCCCTCGTTGT
Organism: Vicinamibacterales bacterium; assembly: GCA_035537955.1. Taxonomy (GTDB): domain Bacteria; phylum Acidobacteriota; class Vicinamibacteria; order Vicinamibacterales; family 2-12-FULL-66-21; genus JACDCA01. Next base: position 6,796 of record DATLLF010000179.1, read on the forward strand.
GGCGGACCACTCGTCGACACGCATTGCCAGGAATGCGAGCGCAAGAGCGAATCCACGTTCGTGCATCGGGAGATCGTCGTTCTGGTGGTGCTGTCCACGTTGGTCGCGGTGGGGTTCGTGCTTACCCGTGCCGCGGCTGGCGCGAACCGCGCGCATCGACTTCGCGACGCCGCTGCCTGGTACGACGCCGGGGAGCGGTACCTTGCCGGCGGTCAGACCGAGCCGGCAATCAGGGCGCTGCGTCGCGCGACGGCGATCGATCGCGATAGCCGGACGTATCGTCTCGCCTTAGCAGGTGGTCTCGCTGCGGATCGACAGGACGATGCGGCCCGGCAAGTGCTGCTCGGAGTGCGGGAGTCAACTCCCGAGGATCCTGAGCTGAACCTCCGGCTCGCACGTCTCGAGGCGCGCGATGAGAATGTGACCGGCGCCGTCCGGTACTACCAGAGCGCGGTGTACGGCTCGTGGAGTGCCGATCGCGGAGACGCTCGCCGTCAAGTGAGGATCGAGCTGATTCGCTATTTGCTTGCCCATGAGCAACGCGGTCGCGCGCTCTCGGAGCTCCTCGTCCTCAGCGGCAATCTGCCAGACGACGTGCAGTCACAGACGGAGGCTGGTCAGTTGTTCCTGGAGGCCGGGGACGCTCGCCGGGCACTCGATCGCTTTCGTCAGGCCTTGCGAGGCGATCCGAAGAGCATGGCCGCACTTGCCGGCGCGGGTGAGGCGGCGTTTGAGGTGGGCGACTATACAAGTGCCCAACGCTATCTACGTGCCGTGGAACCGGCGTCCCGCCACGTTGTCGACCTACTCGAAATCGCCGACTTGGTACTAACCCGCGATCCGCTGCGGCCCGGCCTGTCGCTGCGGCAACGTCAAGGAAGAATCACGGTGGGCTTCAGGCGGGCGTTGGAGGTCCTTGACGAGTGCGCCGCCAAGCAACCGGCGAGCAGGGGCGCCTTTGAGTCGCTCCGCGCCGAGGCGAGCGCGCTCGAACCCGATCTCACGCTCGGCAGAGTTCGCCGCACGCCGGAATCGATCGATGCCGGGCTCAACCTGATTTATCGCATCGAACAACGGGCAGGTGATGCCTGCGGTCAGGGCTCGCCGTTCGACCGCGCGTTGCTTCTCATTGGCGCGCGCCACGACGCCGATCGGCAGTGATGTCCCTGGGTTCTTCGATACAGCAGCTTCGGCTGCGTGAACACCAACTGTTCCTGGCGCTCACGATCGTCGTGGGTGTCCTTGCGGGACTGTCTGCCGTTCTGTTCACCGTGGCGATCGACTGGACCACGCGCCTCTTCTTTGGCCTGGACCCGTCGACGGCGCGGCTGTTCGTCGTCCCGGTCGCGGTGAGTCTCGTAACCGGCGTGTTGCTGGCGTGGGTGTTTCCTGATGTACGCGGCAGCGGCGTGCCGCAGACTGAAGCCGCGTATCACCTTCACAGCGGTGTCATTCCTGGTCGCGTGCCTCTCGGGAAGTTCGTGACGGGTGTGCTCTGCATCGGGTCCGGTCACTCGATGGGTCGCGAGGGCCCTTCGGTTCAAATCGGCGCAGGCCTCGCGTCCGTGGTGGGGCGTTGGGTGCCTCTTTCAGCGGCGCGCGTCAAGGACTTGGTACCGGTAGGCGCCGCGGGTGCATTGGCGGCAGCCTTCAATACACCCGTCGCGGCGGTTCTCTTCGCACTCGAGGAAATCATAGGCGACATGAACGCGACTCTGCTGGGCTCCACCGTCGTCGCGTCGGTGGCGTCAGTGGTCGTCGAGCGATCGATTCTCGGCAACGAGCCGCTGTTTCGTGTGCCCGCCTATCACTTGCAGCATCCGATCGAGTTGCTGGCGTATGCGGCGTTGGGGATCCTGGGCGGCGTCGTGTCGCTCGTCTTCTGCAAAGCGCTGCTGAGTCTGCGGCGTCTGTTCATGACGTTGCCGCGCTGGACGCGTGTCTGGCAACCGGCTATCGGTGGACTCCTGATCGGAGCAATCCTGGTTTTTCGTCCCGAAGTGATGGGCGTTGGTTACGAATACGTCGACCAGGCGCTCAATGGCGGCCTCGTCTTCAAGACGATGGTGCTGCTGTGCGTGCTGAAACTGGTTGCCACGACGGTGTCATATTCGTCCGGCAACGCGGGTGGAATTTTTGCCCCGAGCCTCTACATCGGCGCGATGGCCGGCGGCGCCGTGGGCACGATCGTCCATCGGCTGGCACCACTCCAGACGGCGGACGCCGGTGCATATGCGCTGGTGGGCATGGGAACGCTGTTCGCGGGCATCATCCGTGCCCCCATGACCTCCGTGTTCATGATCTTCGAGATCACGCAGGACTACCAGATTCTGGTCCCGTTGATGGTCGCGAATCTCCTCAGCTTCCTTATCTCTCGCCGCTTCCAGCCGGTGCCGGTGTACCACGCGCTGCTGCAGCAGGATCACATCCACTTGCCGTCAGCAGCGACTCGCGTCGCACCCGCGTCATGGACCGCGGCCGACGTCATGGGTTCCGACGTGAACCTCGTTTCTCCTGACGTAACGGTGCAGCAGGTTTGGGAAGCGTCAGGACGGAATGGAACGCCAGCGTTCCTGGTGGGGACGCCGGAGCGCCTGGTCGGCGTCGTGAGTGCCCAGCAACTCGCCGCGGCCATGGAGTCGGGCCGTCCGTCCGAGCCGATCGCAACCCTCCTGGGCGCAGAGATGGTGCACGCACACCTGGATCACCCTTCTGAGACGGTGCTGGAGCGCCTGGCTCAAAGCGCCGGGGTTCTGCCGATTGTGAGCCGCGACGACGCGCAGCGGGTCCTCGGCGTGGTGACGTTCCCGCAGATCATGCTCTTCATGCGGACACGTCGGGCGGCGAGCGGAACGACATCGTTCGCAGACGCGACAACTTCAGTGTCGCGTACGTCTCAGATTCAACCGGGGCCATGACGGCACGACGAACGGCACAGTGTCGAACGCGAGAGTTCTATGACGGGATCAGCCGCGCGTACGATCTCATTGCCGATTCGAGCGAGCACGCCGCCCGTGACCTCGGCCTTCGTGCGCTCGGGGTTTCCTCGGGCCAGCGGGTCCTGGAGATCGGATGCGGGACGGGTCACGCGTTGGTCAGCCTGGCGGGCGAGGTTGGTCCCACCGGTCAGGTGCACGGGGTCGATGTCTCCTCGGGAATGATGGCGGTTGCACGTCGGCGCATCGAATCGGCTGGCTTGCGAAATGTGACGCTCACGATCGGCGACGCACGTGTGCTGGGCTTTCGATCGAGCGTGTTTGACGCGGTGTTCATGAGCTTCACGCTCGAACTGTTCGAACGGGCCATGCCGGATGTCCTCGCAGAGGTGAGGCGTGTGCTGTGCGTCGGCGGCCGACTGGGCATCGTCGCCATGTCCGACACGGGCGAGACGAACGCCATGATTGAACTCTATGCATGGCTCCATCGGCGTTGGCCACAGTTCATCGACTGCCGACCCATAGATGTCGTCCGCGCCCTTCAGGCGGGACACTTCCACATATCGACGACCAGTGCCACGGCGGTTTGGAATCTCCCTGTCGTCGCCGCCGTTGGCATCAAAACATCGACCGGATCACCGGACGGTTCGGGCTGATGATCAACCGTCGGTCCGCGGCCAGGACTGAATCGTCCGAGACGGCGGACCTGGATCCGGTTCTGGATTTCATGCGCCTCCTGTGGCATGTCGAGCATGGGCTGCAGAGCACGTCCAAGCGCATGGAATCGACTTTCGGCATTACTGGTCCACAGCGGCTGGTCCTTCGCGTCGTGAGCAGGCGGCCCGGTCTGTCACCTGGAGACATTGCGCGCATCGTGCATCTGCATCCGAGCACGATCACTGGGATCCTCCAACGACTCGAGAAGAAAGGGCTTCTCCGCCGCGAACGCGATCGCAACGACCATCGCCGGATTCGGCTGCATTCACAAGCTGCCGCAAGAGGGTTTGTCGCCGCGTCAACCGGCACCGTCGAATCGGCTGTTACGAACGCGCTGACCCGCGTTCCGACATACCGTGTACGCCACGCTCGCGAAGTGCTTTCGGCGATTGCCAGTGCGCTCGCCGACGATGGGGCCCCCGCTGCGAAGATCGATCATCGAAGAAAGCGTCGACGGCGATGACCGGGGCCAAATGACCGTCTTTGACGTCGCCTCAATTCTGATCGCCGTTGCCGCACTCTCCGGCTACGTGAACCACCGTCTGTTACGCCTGCCGCCGACGAGTGGCACTCTGCTGGTGGCTCTCGTCAGCTCACTCGTCGTTGTTGTCATCGAGCAAGTCGTCCCGGGCGTGCAACTCCGTACCACAGTCGAGCGCTTCGTCAATCAGATCAACTTCGATCAGACGTTGATGCACGGACTGCTGTGTTTCTTGTTGTTCGCAGGCGCCTTGCACGTGGATCTCGAGGGGCTCGTCAATCACCGCTGGACGATCGGCGCCCTATCCACCATTGGCGTGCTGCTGTCGGTCACGGTGGTCGGCCTACTCACGTGGGTCGTATTCGATTTGATCGGCCTGCATCAGCGCCTCCTCGTGTGTCTCACTTTCGGTGCACTGATTTCGCCGACCGATCCGATCGCGGTCATGGGGTTGCTCAAGGAGCTGAACGCGCCACCGAGTCTCGAGGCTCAGATTGCCGGCGAATCGCTCTTCAACGACGGCGTCGGCGTCGTCGTGTTTCTGGGGCTTGCCTCGATGGCCGACCTGTCTGCCGCGGCCAACGCCGATGCTTCCGGAGTCAGCATTCAAGTGTTGGCGATGTTTGCGATCCGCGAGGTCGTCGGTGGTATCGGACTCGGCTTGGCGCTGGGTTACGTCGGATATCGCGCGCTGAAGAGCATCGACGACCATCCTTTGGAATTGCTGATTACGCTCGCACTCGTGATGTTCCTGTACTCGCTGTCATTCTGGATCCATGTCTCAGGACCGATCGGCGTGGTCGTCGCTGGCCTGCTGATCGGAAACCCCGGCCGCCGATTCGCCATGAGCGATCGCACACGGGAGCACGTCGATGCGTTTTGGCAGATGATCGACGAGATCCTGAATGCCGTGCTGTTCCTGTTGCTTGGACTGGAAGTCTTTGCCGTAGAAAGCTGGTCCGAGGTTCTCGCGCCCGCATTACTGGCCATTCCGATTTGCCTGGTTGCGCGTCTCGTATCCGTGGCGGTGCCGGTCACTGCGATGCGCGTCCGCGGCTCCATGCGTCGAGGGTTGGTTCCGGTATTGACGTGGAGCGGCCTGCGCGGCGGCATATCAGTGGCGTTGGTACTGAGCCTGCCCCGATTTTCAGGCAAGGAGATCCTGCTCGCCTGCACCTACGCGGTTGTTGTGTTTTCCGTCCTCGTGCAGGGACTGACGGTGCGTCGCCTGCTCGTGCACTACGGCGTCGGCGACCAGGCCACGGGATAGCCGGTGCCATTCAGTGCCGCCGGGGAACGACTCGTTGACCGACCTGGCGACCCGTACGCGCAGCGGGGGCCCGCACCGCCATCCAGGGCCACTCGCGGCGTTCGAGCTCGCGACCTTTCGTCCACACGTAGTCCCACGCGGGCGGTGCGTTCCGATTTCGGATGAATCGCGTGAGACGCCGGTGCACGGTGTCGAGATACGCGGTCCCGAAGCTGTCGTGTGCCTCGGCGATCCCGCGGTGGTAGGCACGGACCGCCAAGTCGAGATCACCTCCAGCTTCGTCGAGCATCAGCGACATCCAGAGCGCAACGAACCGAGCGGCCATCCAAGGATTGTCGTACGCGTCATCTGGCAGGCCGACGTCGACGAACCCCAGCTCGTGCAGCTGCCGCAACCGATTCCGGGCGTAGTCGGATGCTCCGCCCAGACCGATGTCGCGGGTTCCGTCCCGTTTCACGAGTAGAGCGCGATGATCGAACCACGACTCGGACATGACGATGGCCGCCAGCGTGTCCGCCACCACTCCGGGAAGCAGTTCGTATTGGCCGCCCACATCGTAGTATCCAGCCCAATAGGCCACCATCTGCCGGTACGCGAGAGTGCGCATCGGCTGGGGCACGCGATCCCAGTCCTCAGCATCCATACCGTCCCACACGCGTGGGTTCATGAGAAGGCCTCTGTACCGCGCCAGCATCTTGTCGAGCCCCTCGCGTCGGAGCGGATCAGGCACCGTATTCCATTCGGCAAGATGCATGTGACGCCAAAGCGTGAGGTTGGAACGGATGTCGTCTGCAGTCGTCCACCGGAGAACCTGTTGACCTTCAAAGGTGAAGACGACGGTGACGGGAGTGGTGTCGAAGAAGATGCTCAGGAGATCCGGCGGCGGCACGACTGGCGGTGTCGTTGTGAGGCTGTGCCGGAGCCATGCCAAAGCGACCGCAGAGAGTACGACCACGGCGAGTACGACTGCGAGCGCCCGAGCAGGTGGAAGTCGCCCAGCGACAGACCCGATGGCGACCGGTCTACCAATCACAGCGGCCCTGGCAATCGCGCCACACTGTGAACCTGCAACAGCACCCCCCAACCGTTGCCGTCCCGCACGCGTTCGCTGGTGAAGCATTAGCCGTTGTGCGCGCGCCGCGTCCATCAGCCGAGCGCGGCCAGATGAACACCGATTGCCGCGACGGTTCACCATATCGTTTGTCCTGCAACTAATAATTGCACTAAACTGTGCGTAATGCCGGAGCGTGGGTAATCTCTTCACGTTATGGTGGTCGCCCGTCCGCAGGCCCATCGGGCGTGCGCCGGCAGCTCGCGCGGCCATCGACGACGGCACCTGATTCGACGCGACCTGGGGCTCGGTGCATTCCTCCGAGTTCCGCCTATGTCTGACATCGGGGTGGAGAAAGAAGTCGCAACCTGACCTGCAGAAGCGGCTCACCGAAGACCCCGTTGGCGTGCCTAGATTCACAAACTGTGACCTACTTGTTCAGCCGACCCAATCACGATCTGCTGGAGATGTTCGCGTGGTCGAATGTCCTGCTGGCGTTCGACTACGACGGCACGCTCGCACCCCTGGTCAACGCGCCGGCACACGCCACCATGCGTGCGTCCACACGACGATTGCTCAAGCGTGTGAGCCAGCTCTATCCCTGCGTGGTGATCACCGGTCGAGCGAAGGCCGATGCCCGCGGCCGGCTGCGTAACATCGAGGTGTGCCGGGTGGTGGGCAATCATGGGGCGGAGTCATCGCCACACGGAGACGCCATGCGGCGGCGTGTCCAGCGGTGGCTCCCGGTGTTGAAGGCACGGCTGTCCCGGCGTCAAGGCGTGGTCATAGAGGACAAAGGACTCTCGGTGGCGGTTCATTATCGGCACGCCCGAGAGAGGAACTCGACACGACGGGCTGTTCTGTCGGCTGCGCGATCGCTCAAGGACGTGCGATTGGTTGGCGGGAAGCTGGTCGTCAACTTCCTTGTGCCGGATGCCCCGCACAAGGGCCTGGCCCTGGAGCGCGAACGCTCACACTTCGCGTGCGACACCGTCATCTACGTGGGAGATGACGAAACCGACGAGGACGTGTTTCAGATCGATCGACCGGGTCAACTGCTGTCCATCCGAGTGGGACGAAAGCAAACATCGGCGGCGCCGTACTACATCCGCAATCAAGCGGAAATCGACAGGCTCCTTGAAACACTCGTCGCCGTGCGTGGAGGCCACCGTGACTGACGTGGCGAGCGAGTCCGGTCGCACGCCATCCGGGCTGCCGGTCGGTGACGCTATCGATTTCCTGCGGCTGATTTGGGCCGTCGACCACGCGCTTCAACGCCGCTCCAAGGCCATGGCGGCGACGCTTGGCATGACGGGGCCTCAGCGCCTGGTCATTCGGATCATCGGACGTTTTCCGAGTATCCACGCGAGGCAACTGGCTGACATTCTGCATCTGCACCCCAGTTCGCTCACCGCACTCTTGAAGCGACTAGAGCGTCGCGATCTGGTCCGCCGATGGCCCGATGAACGCGATCGGCGTCGGTGGCTCCTGGGATTGACACGGCAGGGACAGGCGTTGAATCGCGAAACGCCCGGAACCATCGAAGCGGCTGTGCAGCGAGTGCTCAAAACGACCACCAAGGACGACCTCGATTGCACGCGGGCTGTCCTGAGCAAGTTGGCTCGCGAGCTTGACGGCGGCGGTGGAGCTCGAGCCAGTGGTATGAGACGCTGAGGTGTGGATTCTCGTGAGTGCCACCGTGCTCGTGAACGGATGGCGCGGATTGACGCGTTGACGTCGGCCCACGCGATCGATCCCTGGAAGGGCCCCGCCCATGGAGACCAGTAGTCCCTATCGTCCTCGCGTCTCACGCGAGACACGGTTGCTGCTGACCGCCGGCGTGATGGCCGTCGCCGCCTTGTGGCTCCTGGCGCGCATCAGATTCCCGGAGCGTCCCGTCACCCCGAATCCAGTCCCGTCGGTCCTGAGTCAGCTCGCCAGTGTTCCGAAGTACGACGACCTCGCCGGAGAGATCGCGCAGCTCCAGGCTCGTCTGCAGCCGTCGCTCCTCGCCCTCGACGTGCCGTCAGCTGTCGTCTCTCTGCAGACCTCACCCCGGACGGCGGCCATCAGACTGCGCGACGACCTGGCCGCGACGTTGATCCCGCCACAGTCGAGCCCAGCGCGGTGGAAGGAGACGCCCATCGTCGCCCGCGATGCCGCGTCCGGCCTTGCAGTCGTTCGTCTGCCGATGCCGGTGTCGGTTTCTCCTCCGGTGCCGTGGACGCCACGCCAAGCGCAGCAACCACGCTACTTCGTAGCCAGTGACGTCTCACCAGAGGGCGTGTCGCTGCGCCCAGCATTTGTGGGATCGCTCGATCCCATCGAGAGCCCGCTGTGGTCGGAACCGCTGTGGGCTGTGCCGGAGCGCACCGATCTGGCCGCTGGCTCGTTCCTGTTCACCAATAGCGCGGAATGGGCGGGTTTAGTGATCAACTACCGCGGGGGGCTGGCGATCGTGCCGGGTGGGACCGTCCTCGCGGCAGCGGAGCGTTTGCTCGCCGCGCCGCCGGGCCCCCCAGGGGCGATTGGCATTGAGGTGCAGGACCTGACGCCACCTGTCGCATCAGTGACCGCCGCGTCCGTGGGTGTGGTCGTGGCCTGGGTTGACCCGAACGGCGCGGGCAGCGAGCAATTGATGGTTGGCGACGTCATCGAAGCGGTTGACGGTCGAGGGCTCGCCACTCGGCAACAATGGGACGTGCGAGTCGCTCGTCTCTCAGTGGGCGAGACACTCGGTCTTCGCGTGCGTCGCCGCGGCGAAATCCGCGAGGTCGCGTTGGTGGCGAACGCCCCTGCGGCGCCGCCGGCGAGTCGATCGCTTGGTCTCACTCTACGAGCGCGGACGAAGATCGGTGCGGAAGTCGTCCGTATCGAACGGGGGTCCGCAGCGGATCGCGCCGGATTGACCATCGGAGACGTCATCACGCTCGTCGCGGAGGTCTCGGCGCCCACCCCAGCGCAGGTGATGCGTTCATACGCCTCTATGGGTCAGGGTGAGCGCGTGATCGTGGCCGTCACTCGGGGCGACGCCCACTTTGTGACGACGTTCGAACGATGACCGCACATCCGACCGGTGATCCGCTCGGCGTTCTTGAGCCGTCTCTCGACGTTCCTGGCGACGAGGGGCTGGGACCGTCGCCGGATGAAGATCCGCGGCGGCGGCGATGGCGCGGCCTGTTGGTGTGGTCGGCCACGTCGGCTCCGGTGGGGCTCCTCCTCATGGCAGGAATTGCCATCGGCCCCCGCGGCATCAACCTGCTGTCTCTCTCGACGCTGACCTTGCTCGATCCGGTGGTGCCCGTTGCACTGGCGGCCTTTGGCGTGCTCATCGGCTTGAGCGCGAATGATCGTCGAACGGATGACGCCCGCATCCGCGGGGCCGCCTGTCTCGCTGCGGCCGTAACGGTGCTCGTCGTCTCGGCTGGGTTCGGCGTGGTGGCGCTCACTGCGATGTCATCGGTCGCCCGGCCGTTCTGGATCCTGATCCTGACCGGGGGCATCTGCGCGGCTACTTCTCTCACGCTGCCGTCCGACGACTCCCTGGAGCCCAGGTCGGCGGGCACACGTGTCATCGAACTCGGCGTCCTGCTTCCAATCGTAGCAGGTGGACTGATGCTGGCGTGGCTCCGCGCAGGTTCTTTCGCAGCCGCTGGCGTCCTTGTCGCGCACGCGTGCGGCGTCACCCTGGCTCTGGCCGCCGCTGCATGGTTGCTTTTGACGAGGGCCTCTTCTGAAACGGAAGAACGCGTATTCGCCGTGTCGGCGCTGCTGCTGGTCGGCGGCGTCGCGGCCGCACTCTCCCTGTCCGCGCTCTTCGCAGGATTGGTCGCCGGCCTGTTGTGGCGATACGCGGGACGACACCCGCGCGAGACGATTCGTCGGGATGCGCTGTTCGTTCAGCACCCCCTCCTGGTGCTCGTTCTGCTGGTGGCGGGGGCTCGTGCCGATCTCTCATTTTCGACGCTCGCACTCGGCATGGGCTACGTTGTCCTGCGTGTCGCCGGGCAGCTGGCCGCCGGCGACACGTCTTGCTACGGCGCCGGCGGGAACGCGCTTCGCGATCTCGGGCTCCACCTCCTGCCGCCAGGCGTGTTCGGCGTGGGCTTCGCGCTCAACGTGGCCAGCGTGATCGGCACCGACACGTCGATGCTGCTCGCGGCCGTCGTCGTCGGCACGATCGGTTCCGAATTCGTCGCAGTGCTGTTACCTCCCC
>DATLLF010000180.1:0-20745 GCA_035537955.1 Vicinamibacterales bacterium
GCCTGAGTGACCGGCACGTACATCACCGCCGGCACCCTGCCCGTGAGCCCCCCATCCCGCAGATCCTTCACGATGCCGACGATTTCGATGGGGCCGTCGGCCTCGAACAGGACGACCTGTCGCCCGATCGGGTTCGTGTCCGGATAGTAGCGGCGGGCGAACTGCTCGCTCACTATGGCGACCCTCGGCGCGCCGCGGCCGTCGCCATCGTTGAAGGCGCGTCCCTGCACGACGCTGACGCCCAGCGTGTTGAAGTAATCGAACGTGGCGTAACGCCAGTCGGTGAGGTGGAACTCCACCTCGCGCGTGTCCACCTTGTCGAAATTGAGGTTGAGACCCTGTTCGATCGGGATGCTGTTGACGACGGCCGCGGACTGCACACCTGGAATTCGGCGCAGCCGCTCCAGGCCCTGCTCGTACAACCGGTTCACCGCGTCGGCGGTCGAGTAGCGCTCTCCCGTAAGTGACATCCGTGCCGTGAGCACGTTCGTGCCGTCAAAGCCGACGTCCACCGCACGCAGCCGCATGAAGGTCTGGATCAGCAGGCCGGCCCCGACGAGCAGCAGCATGCACAGTGAGACCTCCGCGACCACGAGCGCGCGTCGCATCCAGTTCGAGTGACGCGAAAGCGTCGTTCGCGTCCCGTCGTCCTTGAAGGCACCGGCGAGGTCCTGACGGGACGCGCTCAACGCCGGCACGAGACCAAAGAGCAGACCGGTCAAGACCGAGGCGCCCACGGTAACGGCCAGGACCGTCCAGTCGATGCGCACGCGCGGCGTCGGCAGATACCCCTCCGGCGCCATCGCCAGCAGTGCGGGGAGCGTCCAGTACGCGAGCGTGACACCAAGCAGACCGCCGACGACGAACAGCGGAATCGATTCGGTGACGAGCTGGCGGATGATGCGCGAACGGCCCGCACCCAACGCCGCGCGGACGGACATTTCGCGGCTACGTCCAGACGCCCGTGCGACCAGCAGGCTCGCCGTGTTGGCGCACGCGATGAGAAGCAGCATGCCAACGGCGCCAAGCATCATGAGCAGCGCCGGTCTCACGGATTGCGACAGGGCTTCCTGATACGGAAGGAACCAGGGCGGACCCTCCTTCGCGAGCTTGACGTTCGGCGGCAGAGCGGCCATGAACGCGGCGAACGACAACTCGGACTCGGCATTCGCCTGGTCTCGCGTGATCCCCTGGTTCAGACGCCCGGCTACCGTATAGTTGAACCCTCCACCAGGACCCCTTGGACTCGGCTTCAGCGGGACGTACAGCTCGATGTCGCGCAGTGAATCGAATCCCTCGGGCATCACGCCGACGATTTGGTACGCCTTGTCTCCGAGCGAGACTGTGGTGCCGACCACCGACGGATTCGAACCGAAGGACCTGCGCCAGAGACCATGAGTCAGGATGACGACGTCTGCTCCATTCGGCAGGTCTTCTTCCGGCGCGAACGTCCGGCCATAGAGGGGCGTCCCGCCGAAGACGCGAAAGTAGTCCCTCGAGACCGCCAGGGCCGGAAGATACTCGGCGATCTGGCCGGTGAACATGTTGAAGGCGGTACCTCGCCACGCGGTAAGCGCCTCGAACGATTTCATCTGCTCCTGGTAGAACTGAAAGCGCGTGGCGTCGAGTCGGGCCTGCAGTCCGCCGTTGTTCCTGAACATCTGGACGATCCGATCGGGATCGGTATATGGAATCGGCTGCAACAGCACCGCGTTGACGACGCTGAAGATGGCGCTGTTGGCGCCAATGCCGAGGGCGAGCGTCAGGAGCGCCGCGAGCGTGAAGCCGGGTGTGCGCAATAACGCTCGCGTGCCGTAGCGGATGTCCAGCAGCGCGGTTTCGATCAGCGGCAGGCTGTGCTGCTCTCGATACTCTTCCTTCATCTGCGTGACTCCTCCGAATGCGCGAAGCGCGGCTCGTCGAGCCTCGTCCTCGTCAAGCCCGCGCCGCATGTGCTCCTGCGCGAGCATCTCGATGTGGAAGCGGACCTCGTCATCGAGCTCCGTCTCGCGCGGTGCACGCAGCAGACCGACGATCCGGGCAAACAGCTCGCGCATGTCTCAGTGTGAATCGTTCATTCCTGCCTGAGCGCCGTGGCCGGATCCACGCGCAGTGCGCGGCGCACCGGGATGAGATGCGCGCCGAGAGCGACCACCGTCAGCACGCCCACTGCAGTGGTGAAGGTGATCGGATCCTCGGGACTGACCCCGAACACGAGAGAACCGAGGAAGCGCGTCGCGAGGAGCGCTGCGACCAGCCCGGCGCCGAGCCCGACGACCACCAGGCCCGCCCCGCGCGAGAGCACCAGACGCACGACATCGGCCCGTTTCGCGCCCAGAGCGACGCGGATCCCGACCTCGCGCGTTCGCTGCGCGACCGTGTACGACACCACACCGTAGAGGCCGATGGATGCGAGCAGCACCGCGACCGCCGCGAAACCGGAGAGCAGCTGCATGACGAACACATGTTGGGCGCCCGCATCCGCTACCAGGCTTTCGAGAGTCGCAATACCGAACACGGGAGTCGCTGGATCGAGCTCGCGGATCACGGCCCGTACCGGTGGAGCGAGCGATGCGGGATCGCTCGTCGCCGTCTTGACCACCGCAACCAGATACGACTCGGTGAACTGGGTCTGCGGCATATACAGCGAAGCGCTGACCGGCGTGGTCACATCCGCATGATGCGCGTCGGCCACCACACCGACTACGGTTCGCCAGGGCCCCTCGTCAGCGCTTCCGATGCGGACTTCCGTGCCGATCGGGTTGGCGCCGCCCCAGACTTCGCGCGCCGTCGTTTCCGATACCACCAGCACCTGCTGGCCTGACGCGGTATCGCGCTCATCGAAGAAACGGCCGCCGCGAAGGTGAATGCCCATCACGCGCAGATAATCGGGCGTCACGCCGTACGTCTCGATGCACGGGTCATCGATGGTATTGGCCTTCATGAAACCGCGCGCGTGAAATCCGCGGCAGTCGTAATTGCCGCCGAACGGGATCTGCCCCGCCAGCGCCACCGACTCGACTCCCGGCAGCGCACGCACGCGCTGAACGAACTGGTCTTGAAACGCAACGACCGCCGGATCCTCCGCGTACACCTTGCCGACGAGCGAGAACTGCAGGGTCAACACGTGCGACGGGTTGAAGCCGGGATTGGCTTTCGTCAGCTGCGAGACCGTACGCAGCATCAACCCGGCGCCCGCGAGGAGCACGAGGGCAAGCGCGAGATCCGCGACGACGAGGAACGACCGCGCGCGAGAGGCGCCGCCGGTGCTGGTACGGGAATCAATCGCAAGCGCCTGCTGCGCGCCGGTGCGCCCGGACCGGAACGCCGGTGCGATACCGAAGAGCAGCGCGCACACGGCAGTCAGCAGCGCCGCGAACGCCAGGACGCGCCCGTCGACGGCAGCCTCCTCGAGACGTGGCAGCGACACTGGCGCCACCCCCGCAAGCACTCGCACCGTGAACGCCGCGAGCACGACGCCGAGCACGGCGCCCGCGACGCTGAGGATCGCGCTCTCGGTCATCAACTGCCGCACGATCCTCGATCGCGCCGCGCCGAGAACGGTTCGCAGCACGATCTCGCGCTGCCGCACGAGAGAACGCGCGATCAGCAGGTTCGCCACGTTCGCGCACGCAATCAGCAGAACGAAGGCAACGGCGGCGAGCAGCACGAACAGAGCGGTTCGAACGTCACCGGTGATCGCGCGCTGCAGCGGAACGACGGCGATGCTTCCGTCTTCATACTCATTCGGGTTCTCGCGTCTCTGCTGCTCGCGCAGCGCATTCATTTCCGCCGTTGCTTGCTCGAGGGAAACGCCCGGCTTCAACCGGCCGAAGGCCCGCAGATGCCGGCAGCCGCGGCAGGCGTCGCGAAACGCGGCGTCATACCCGAGCGGCGCCCAGATCTCCGCGGCCGTGTAGAATTTAGCGGCGTCGAGCGGCTGAAAGGTCGGCGGAAGCACGCCCACCACGCGGTACTCGCGGTCGTTCATGACGATGGTGCGGCCGACAATAGAGGGGTCCGCGCCGAAACGGCGTCGCCACAGGGCATCGCTCAGCATCACCACGCGCCATCGGTCCGGCTTGTCCTCGTCGGGTGTGAACGTGCGGCCGAGCGCCGGCCGGACCTGCATCATGTCGAAGTAGTTCCAGCTCACCCGAACGGCCGCGAGGCGTTCCGCTTCGCCGTTCACGAACAATGTCGGCTGCCACGATCGCATCAGGGTCAACGCTGCGAACGTGCGGCTCCGCTCGCGCCACTCAGCGAGCGTCACGTAACCGACGTTCGAAGAGGTCCCGTCAGGTTCCCGATCGCCCACGGTCACCAGGCGATCCGGCTCGCTGAAGGGCAGCGGCCGCAGCAGCACGGCATCGACGATCGTGAAAATAGCGGTGTTCGCACCGATACCGAGCGCGAGCGTCAGGACGGCGGCGGTGGTGAATCCCGGCGACCTGCGCAGGACGCGCACGCCGTATCGGACGTCCTGCATCAGCGTTTCGAGGAACGGCAGATTGCGCTGATCGCGGTACGCCTCCTGGATCTGCGTCGCACCGCCAAGCTGAATCGCCGCGAGCCGGCGGCTCTCTTCGAGCGATCGCCCTTCGGCTCTCAGCTTCTCGACGAGCATCTCGCGGTGGAAGGCGAGCTCGTCGTCGAGGTCGGTCGCTGGTCGCCTGAATGTTCCGAGGAGACGTGTGAACCACTCCTTCAACGCGCTCACATCACCTCCCCCGGGCTGAGGACCCGCGCCATCACCTCGACGATCCGCATCCAGTCGGCCGCCTCGCGCTCGAGCTGCTTTCGCCCCGCACGCGTAAGGCTGTAGAACTTCGCGCGCCGATTGTTCTCGGACGTGCCCCATTTCGCCGTGATCCAGCCGCGCTGTTCCAGCCGCAGGAGCGCGGGATAGAGCGTCCACTGGTTCAGCTGCAGCAGATTTCCGGAAATCTGCTGGATGCGCTGAGCGATCCCATAGCCGTGCATCGCGCCGAGGGTATCGAGCGTTTTCAGCACCATGAGATCCAGCGTGCCCTGCAGAACGTCTGATTTCGGCTGTGTCACGTCGCCGCCCTCTCCTGTTGATAAGCCACAGGAGCTTACCGCTGCTCCTGTTGGACGTCAACATGAACCGGAAGGTTGACGGCCGGAAAAACTTTTTGCCGGCGAACGCCGCGCCTTCTATATACGTATCGTTGCCGTATGGAACGTGTCGTTCAGGATGCGCGCTACGCGCTCAGGGTCCTCTTGAAGGACCGCGCCTTCACGCTGACCGCACTGCTCACGCTGACGCTGTGCATCGGCGCCAATGCGGCGATCTTCGCCGTGGTGAACTCGGTGGTGCTCCGTCCGCTGCCCGTACCGGAGGCCGATCGGCTCGTGTTCATCTACAACAGCTATCCGAAGGCTGGGGTCGAGCGCGCCAGCACAGGGGCGCCGGACTACTACGATCGCCTCGTGGAAACGGACGTTTTCGAAGAGCTCACCCTGTATCAGGAACGCGGCGTCACCGTCGGGGCGACCGATGCGACCGTCGAACGGCTCAGCGGAATGGCCGCGCGACCATCGCTTTTCCGTATGCTGCGCGCCACCCCGGAGCGGGGCCGCGCGTTCATCGAGGAAGAAGGCGAACCGGGAACGGACCGCAGGGTGATCCTGAGCCACGCCCTGTGGCAGCGCCTCTTCGCCGGGCGCGACTCCGCTGTCGGCCAGGACCTCCGCATCAACGGCGTTCCGCACCAGATCGTCGGCGTCATGCCGGCGGACTTTCACTTCATGTCGGCGGACGTCGAGCTCTGGATCCCGCTCTCCTTTACGGCCGACCAGCGGTCCGACGATGCGCGGCACAGCAACAACTGGACGATGGTCGGTCGACTGAAGCCGGGCGCAACCGTGCAGCAGGCGCAGCAGCAGATCGATGCCCTGAATGCGCGCAACCTCGAACGCTTCTCGAACATGAAAGAGGTCCTCGTCAACGCTGGCTTCCACACTGTCGTGCGGCCGCTGCAGGAAGACATGATCAGCGACGTGCGCAGCACGCTCTACCTGCTCTGGGGCGGCGTCCTCTTCGTGCTCGCGATCGGCGCGGTCAACATCACGAACCTCGTACTGATCCGCTCGACCGCGCGAATGCGCGAACTGGCGACCAGACACGCGCTGGGGGCCGGCTTCGCGCGGATCACGCGTCAGTTGCTCACAGAGACGGTGCTGCTCACGTTGATCGGGGGGCTCGCGGGCGCGGCGCTCGGCTACTGGGGCCTCAGCGCGCTGACGATGCTCGGGATCGAGTCGCTGCCGCGCAGCGCCGAGATCGACATGGACGGCACGGTGTTCGGCTTCACGCTTGCGCTCGCGCTGGCCGTGGGGCTTCTCGTCGGTGTCGTCCCGATCCTGAATCTCCGTCACTTGAATCTGAGCCAGGCGTTCAGAGAAGAAGGGCGCAGCGGCACGAGCAGCCGCGGCGCGCGAACGGTCCGCCGCCTGCTGGTCGCGAGTCAGGTGGCATTCGCGTTCATGCTGCTCATCGGCGCCGGCCTGCTGCTGGCGAGCTTCGAGCGCGTCCTCTCGATCCAGCCGGGGTTCGAGCCGACGCACCTCCTGACGGCGCGCGTTTCTCCGCCGGCATCGCGCTACCCGGAGCAGCCGCAGATTCTCGCGTTTCTCGACCGGCTGCTGCAGTCGGCGCGCGCGCTGCCAGGCGTCGAGGCGGCGGGCATCACCTCGAGCATTCCGTTCGGGGGGGACTTCAGCGACAGCGTCATTCTGGCCGAGGGCTATCAGATGGCGCCGGGAGAATCGCTGATCTCTCCGTACCAGGTGAGGATCACGCCGGGATACATGGAGGCGCTGAAACAGCCCTTGAAATCCGGCCGTTACTTCAACGACAGCGATACGAGAACTTCTCAGCCGGTCGTGATCGTCGATGAGGCGCTCGCAAGAAGATTCTGGCCCGGGCAGAATCCCGTGGGCCGCCGCATGTACAAGCCGGAGAACGCCGAAGACCTCACGAAACCTGGCCAGAACGTGCGGTGGATCACCGTCGTCGGTGTCGTCGGCGAAACGAAGATGGCGGGGCTCGTGAGCTCCGACACGCGGTTCGGCACCTACTACTTCCCCGCCACTCAGGACGGCATCCGCACGTCTACGCTTGTCATTCGCACGACCGGCAATCCGCTCGCGTTGAGCGGCGCGGTTCGCCAGGCTCTGGCCAGCATCGATCCCGAACTGCCGCTCTACAGCGTGAAAACGATGGAGGACCGCATCGGCGAGTCACTGACCGATCGCCGCACCCCGATGATGCTCGCCGGCATGTTCGCCGTCGTCGCGCTGTTTCTCGCCGCGATGGGACTCTACGGCGTCCTCGCCTACCAGGTTGCGCAGCGTCGAAAGGAGATCGGAATCCGGATGGCGCTCGGCAGCGAACCTCGCGGCATCTTCACGCTCGTGCTGCGGGAAGGGGTGACGTTACTGGCGTTCGGCCTGGTGGCAGGACTGGCGGGCGCGTTCGCGATCCGGCGAGCGATGGAGTCGCAGCTCTATGACATCAGCGCCATGGATCCGCTGGTGCTCGCCGCCGTTGCGGGCGTGCTCGGCATGGTCGCGGTCGTGGCGTGCGCGGTGCCGGCCAGACGCGCCGCGCGCATCGATCCGAGTACGGCGCTCAGTGAGTCCTGAGGTAGTTGCCGCCACTGTCTAAAGACGTACCACAGAGGGCACCGAGGCCGCAGAGAACTCGTTGATTTCGCGAAAAACAAAAGTCTCTGTGGTCTTTGTGTTCTCGGTGGTGAATCCGTAGCAGTTGCGAGAAAAATCACCGTCCAGCGATCTTCGCCCAACTGTCCTTCAGCCCCACTGTGCGATTGAACACGAGCCGCCCGTCACGTGTGTCCGGGTCCACACAGAAGTAGCCGAGGCGTTCGAACTGGACGCGGTCACCGGCTTCGAGCGTCGCCGCGCTCGGTTCGATCTTCGCGCGGCGCAGCTGCAGGGAATCGGGATTGAGATCCTGGCGGTAGTCGCGCTCAGCGCCCGGTTGCTCGACGTTGAACAGGCGGTCGTAGAGCCGCACTTCGGCGTCGAGCGAGCTTGACGCCGCGACCCAGTGCAGCGTCGCCTTGACCTTGCGCCCGTCGGGCGCGTCGCCGCCTCGCGTCGCAGGGTCGTGCGTGCAGCGCAGCTCGGTAATCACGCCCGACGCATCCTTCACGACACT
The DNA here is from genome assembly GCA_035537955.1 of Vicinamibacterales bacterium. Taxonomy (GTDB): domain Bacteria; phylum Acidobacteriota; class Vicinamibacteria; order Vicinamibacterales; family 2-12-FULL-66-21; genus JACDCA01. Next base: position 8,210 of record DATLLF010000180.1, read on the forward strand.
CGTGCACGTGATGAAGTACGCGCCGCGAAGCCGGACCTCTCGACCTGGCGCGAGCCGGAAGAACTTCTTCGGTGGATCTTCCATGAAGTCTTCACGCTCGATGAACAGCTCGCGCGCGAATGGCACACGACGATTGCCTGTGCCAGCGTCCTCCGGGTTATTGGCGATCTCGAACTCTTCCATCTGCCCTTCGGGGTAGTTCTCGATGACGACTCGCAGCGGATCGACGACGGCCATGATGCGCGGCGCGCGCATGTTGAGATCCTCGCGGACGGCGTGCTCGAGTAGCGCGACATCCACCAGGTTCTCGCGCTTGGCGACGCCGATGCGATCGCAGAAGTTTCTGATCGCCTCGGCCGTGTAGCCCCGGCGCCGCATGCCGACGATCGTGGGCATGCGGGGATCATCCCAGCCGCGAACGTGACCCTCGTTCACCAGCTCCAGCAGCTTGCGCTTGCTCATGACGGTGTAGGTGAGGTTCAGGCGGGCAAACTCGATCTGTTGCGGACGCGCCGGCACGGGCAGGTTCCCGACCAGCCAGTCGTACAGCGGCCGGTGATCCTCGAACTCCAGCGTGCAGAGCGAATGCGTGATGCGCTCGAGCGCGTCCGACGGCGGGTGCGCGAAGTCGTACATCGGATAGATGCACCACGCGTCGCCCGTCCGATGGTGATGCGCGCGGCGGATCCGATAGAGCACGGGATCGCGCATGTTGATGTTCGGCGAACCCATGTCGATCTTCGCGCGCAGCACGTGCGCGGCGTCTTCGAACTCCCCTGCGCGCATCCGCGCAAAGAGATCCAGGTTCTCCTCGACGGACCGGCTGCGATCCGGGCTGTCGGCGCCAGGTTCGGTGAGGGTGCCGCGCGCCCGGCGGATTTCGTCTGCCGTCTGGCTGTCCACGTAGGCGAGCCCGGCGCGGATCAGGTCCACGGCGTACTCGTAAAGCTGCTCGAAGTAGTCGGAGGCGAAATGCAGGCTGTCCCACTCGAAGCCCAGCCAGCGGACGTCGTCTTCAATGGCTTCGACGTATTCGACGTCTTCTTTCGCAGGATTGGTGTCGTCGAACCGCAGGTTGCACGTGCCGCCGAACTCGCGCGCCACACCGAAATTCAGACAAATGGACTTCGCGTGGCCGATGTGCAGGTAGCCGTTCGGCTCCGGGGGGAACCGGGTCGCCACTCGTCCCTGATGCTTTCCGGACGTGCGGTCTTCGGTAATGATGGTGCGGATAAAATCGAGGCTCGGCGTTTCGCCGCGAGGGGCCCCTGTGGTCGTCTCGTCCATGGCGGCAAAAACCTGATTATACGTTGTGAGGTTCGACATGCGTCGCATAGCCGCGTCCACGCTTCTGCTCGCTGCCGTATCGTTCGTCTCTGCAAACCGGTGGCCCGACCCGCGACTGATCGCTGCGACCGCGCCACGGCCTGGCATCGATTGGCCTCAGTTCCGCGGCATCAAGGCGTCCGGCATCGCCGAAGGTTTCTCGGTGCCCGTGACATGGAACGCCGAACAGCGCCAGAACGTGGTCTGGATCACGCCCGTGCCGGGGCTTGGTTTGTCGAGCCCTGTCGTGTGGGGTGACGACGTGTTCATCTCGACGTCGATCAGCGGCAAGACGGATGCGAACCTGAAAGTGGGTCTGTACGGCGACATCGCGTCGGTCGAGGACGATACTGCGCACGAGTGGCGGATCTACGCCCTCGAGAAGAAGACCGGCAAAATCAAGTGGCAGCAGACCGCGTTCAAGGGTGTGCCCAAGGTCAAGCGGCACACGAAGTCGAGCCACGCGAACTCGACGCTCGCCACCGACGGCGAGCGGATCATTGCGTTCTTCGGCTCCGAAGGCCTCTATGCCTACGACATGAGCGGCAAGCTCCTCTGGCAGAAGGATCTCGGGGTCCTCGACGCCGGTTTCTATATGGTTCCCGGCGCGCAGTGGGAGACGGGCAGCTCACCGGTCGTTCACGACGGCATGGTGCTCATCCAGGCTGACGTGCAGAAGGGATCGTTTCTCGCAATGTTCGACGCGAAGGACGGCCGCGAAGTGTGGCGCGTGCAGCGGACCGACGTCCCGACGTGGAGCACGCCGACGGTGCACGTCGTGAACGGCCAGCCGCAGGTCCTCGTCAACGGCATGCGACAGGTCGCCGCTTACGACTTCAAGACGGGAAAGGAAATCTGGACGCTCTCAGGCGGAGGGGACATCCCGGTGCCGACGCCGGTCGTGAACGACGGGCTGATCTTCATTACCAACGCCCACGGCATGCTCTCGCCCGTCTACGCGATCAAGGAAACGGCAAGCGGCAACATCAGCCTGAAAGGCGGAGAGACCGCGAACGACGCCATCCTGTGGAGCACACCGCGCGATGGCGGCTATCTGTGCACACCGCTCGTGTACAACGGGCTGGTCTACATCATCAAGTACAACGGAATTCTCAACGTCTTCGACGCGAAGACGGGTGAGAAAAAGTATCAGCAGCGGCTCGCCGGTGCCACATCCGCATTCACATCGTCACCCGTCGCAAACGACGGCAAGGTGTACGTCGCGAGCGAGGACGGCCAGGTGTTCGTCATCAAGGCAGGGCCGACGTATGAGCAGCTGGCGATGAACGAAATGAACACGCCTGTGCTGGCGACGCCGGCGCTCTCGGAGGGACGCCTGCTGCTGCGTACCCAGGATCAGTTGATGGCCATAGGCAGCAAGTGAGGCCGATCCTTGATCCCTGATCGCTGATCGAGGGATTGGTCAGTTACGCTTCGCAGCGCTCATCATGTAATCGAGGGCCAGATTCGCCAGCGCGCGGACGCCGGTGGGCAGCGCCTTTTCATCCACGTAGAACAGCGGGGAGTGATTCGCTGCCGCCTTGCCCACCTGCTCCAGCGGCGTGATCCCGAGAAACACGAACATTCCGGGCGCCTGCCGCTGGAAGAACGTGAAATCTTCGGCGCCGGTGATCAACTCCGACTCCTTCACCTTTCCCGGCGCGACGCGCTCGAGAGTCGGCAGCATCTTCGCGGTGAGCTTCGGATCGTTCGAGGTGACGGGATATCCGCGAACGATCTTCACGTCCACCGTGGCCCCTGCGCCCGATGCGACGCCTTCCGCGATGCGCGTGATGCGCGCATGGATGTCGCTCTGCACATCGTCGTCGAACGTGCGGATCGTGCCGACCAGCCGCGCGCTGTCGGGGATGATGTTGTTACGGACGCCCGACTGAAACTGCCCGACCGAGACGATCGCCGGCAGCTTGGTGATGTCGACGTTGCGGCTGACGATCGTCTGCAGCGCGGTGACGATCTGCGCGCCAACGACGATGGGATCCACGCCACGCCAGGGGGCCGAGCCATGCGTCTGCTTGCCCTTGACGATGATCTCGAAGCGATCGGCGGCGGCCATGAACGGACCGCTGCGGTAGGTGATGGTGCCGGTGGGGACGTTCGCGAACACGTGAAGGCCGAACACGGCGTCCACGTTCTGCATCACGCCTTCCTTGACCATCTGCTGCGCACCGGCCGGTTCTTCCTCCGGCGGCGCTCCTTCTTCAGCCGGCTGAAACAGGAACTTCACCGATCCGGGAAGGCGCTCCTTCATCTGCGAGAGCACGCGAGCCGTCGCGAGCAGGATCGCGACGTGGGTGTCGTGGCCGCATGCGTGCATCACGCCGACCTTGTTCCCCTCGTACTCGCCCATCGCCTTGCTCGCGAAAGGAACGTTCGCCTCTTCGCGAACCGGCAACGCATCCATGTCGGCGCGCAGCGCGACAAGCGGCCCCGGACGTCCGCCCTTCAGCAGCGCAACGACGCCGGTCTTCGCGACGCCAGTCTGCGGCTCGAGACCGAAACTGCGGAGCCGTTCCGCAACGTACTTCGCCGTTTCGACTTCGCGGTTCGACAGCTCCGGATTCTGATGCAGGTGTCTCCGCCACTCGATCAGCTCAGGTTCCACCGCCGTGCTGAGCTTGTCGATCTCGGCCGCCAGTGATTGCGCCCGCGCGGTCGGCGCAGTGCCCAGAACGATGGCGGTGACAGCAGCAAACGTGACGCAGCGGAGTCGGGTGCGCATATGGATCGCGATTATATTCCCGGCGATATACTCTTTGGGTTTATTGGACGGCCGTCACGGCCGCAAGCAAAGGGGCACTATGTTTACACCGCGTCATGTTCGCCGGACCGCCGTCGCGGTCTGCCTGTCGTTTGTCGCCGCAACCGCCTCCGCGCAGACCACACCGAAGCCGTACGAGCCGCAGTCGGGCCAGGCCGGCAAGGACGTCGTCTGGGTCCCGACCCCGCAGCCCCTCGTGGAGAAGATGCTCGACCTGGCGAAGGTCACGCCGAAGGATTTCGTGATGGACCTCGGGTCAGGTGACGGCCGCACCGTCATCGCAGCGGCAAAACGCGGCGCGCATTCGATGGGTGTGGAATTCAACCCCGACATGGTGACGCTCTCGCAGAACAAGGTGAAGGAGGCGGGCGTCGCCGATCGCGCCCAGATCGTCCAGGGAGATCTGTTCGAGGCGGATCTGTCGAAGGCGACGGTCATTACGCTGTTCCTGCTGCCGCAGATCAATGAGAAGCTGCGGCCGAAGATCCTCGACCTCAAACCGGGCACGAGGATCGTCTCGAACTCCTTCACGATGGGCGATTGGGAATCGGACGAGACCGCAACCGTCACCGAGGACTGCACCTCCTGGTGCACGGCGTTGTTCTGGATGGTCCCGGCGAAGGTCGACGGCACGTGGACATCGCCTCAGGGCGACCTCGTGCTGGAGCAGAAGTACCAAATGGTGACCGGCACGATGAGCGGCAAGCCAATCGGCAACGGACGCCTGCGCGGCGATCAACTGACGTTCACCGTCGACGGCGCCCAGCAGACGGCGCGCGTCAACGGCAAGACGATGCAGGGCTCCAACTGGACGGCCACAAAGAAGTAGGGGCCGACTTCAGTCGGTCCATTCCCCTCATCACCATCGTTCTTCGCGCGGTGGTGGGCGCCCTTATCGGCGCCCTCATCGCGTCCGCCGCGCTGACGCTCGCCACCCTCCTCGATCCATCCATTCTCATCGACTTCGATTCGGACCTTCCCCGCCCCATCGCGTCCGGCTTCTATGGATCCGAGAGCACGCCCCAGGAAACTTACGCATGGACGGCGGCGCTCGCAACCGTTACGTTCAGAGGTATCGATCGTCGCGTGGTGTGGAGATGCTCGATTCGCATGCGGGGTGCGCACCCCGCGGACCTGCCTCAGCCAGCAGCCGCGCTCGGCATCGACGGCATCACGGTGCGGACTGAGCCGGCCGGGCCTGAGTTTCGCGAGCTCGCTATCGACGCACCGGTGTCATCGCGTGCGAGCTCGCTGAGCATCACGATCCTCACCACGCCCACGTTCGTTCCGGGTACCGCCGACAAGCGAGAGCTCGGCGTTCAGGTGGACAGCATCCGCTGTGTGCCGGCCAGCGACGAACGTGCCAGCGCTCCATCGAGCGCGCTCTTTGCGGCGGCGTGCGCCGGCGCGGCATTCGGCGCTCTCTTCGCCGTCCTGGGATCGATGACCATGGCGGCGGGCCTGGCGATCCTCTTGTCCGGTGCCCTCGCATTTGTCATCAGCAGAGGCATGGCCGCGTACTCGCCCGCCTATCTCGACTGGATCGTACCCGTCGCGCTCTGGATATCCATCCCGGTACTTGCGTTCGGGGTCCTGCGATCCTGGCGACAGCAGCCGGTTCACCAGGCGGCGGGCTTCGTGCTCGCCTTTTCGTCCACGGTCCTGTTCCTCAAGATCCTCGCACTGCTTCACCCGTCGAAAGATGTCGTGGACGCAGTGTTCCACGCGCATCGGCTCGATGCCGTTCTGGCCGGCAACTACTTCTTCACACAGCCGATGCCCGGGGGGGTCCGCTTCCCTTACGCGATCGGCCTGTACGTGACAGCGTCGCCCTGGGCCCGACTCATACCCGATCACGTCGCGCTGCTCCGTATTGTCGTCGGCGTGTTCGAGGCTCTCGCGGCTGCGCTGCTGTACTTTGCCATCGCCAGAGCGTGGAAGGATCACCTGACCGGCGCTTGCGCCGTCGTTCTCTACCATGCGGCGCCTCTTCCGTACGTGATCGTCGGCAACGCGAACCTGACGTTTGCGTTCGCGCAGTCGATCAGCGTATTGACACTGGTCGCGGCGACGGTCCTTACGTTCGGGCGGCGGTGGCTGTTATCGGCCTCGGCGCTCATGCTGGTCGCCGCTCTCGCGTTTCTGTCGCACGTCGGCGTGTTTCCGGTCCTCGCCTTGTCGCTCGGCTCGCTCGGCGTTCTGTATCTCTGGCGACGGGGCTCCGATGTTCGCGTCGCTGGATGGTGTGTGCTGGGAGCGACGGCGATTGCAGCAGTGCTTGCCGTCGGTGTGTATTACGCGCGCTTCCCGGAAGTGTGGAGCACGCTCGATCGCGTCAGATCACCGATTGCTGCCGCGCCTGAACAGGGCACACCTGAGGCCGCGGGCGACAGAGGTCCGGCTCCGCTGTCTTTTGCCGAACGCGCGACACGCGCTGCCACGCACGGGAGGGATGCGTATGCTGTGCCTTTGCTGATGCTCGCCATTCCTGGACTGTGGCTGGTGTGGAGAGGACCGCGCGACCGCCTCACACTGGGACTCGCAGCATGGGGAATCGGGTTTGCCGCGTTCCTTGCGTTCAGAATCATCGCACCTGTCGATGCGCGCCTTCAGCGCTATGCCGACGAATTCATCGACCGGCTCTACTACATCACGCTGCCGGTGATTGCCGTCCTGGCCGCGCGCGCGGCGGCGGCGGCATGGCGTATCGGCGGGCTGGCGCGCTGGGCGAGTGTGGCACTCGTGTTAGCCGCGGCTGTTCTCGCCGCCGCGCAATGGTCCGCGTGGACGGCGTAAATCGGAGCCGCCCATCGAATCCATCTTCGAAATGCTGTTCTCGGCGCTGTGGGAGCTTTCTGCAGATCGTCGGTGAGCTGCTGCTCGAATCGGGGTACTACGCGACGAAGGGGTCCATCCGCCGGCGCACGCGAGCGCATCCGGTTGTCGCCGCTTTCGGCGTCGTCCTCATGGGGACGCTGGCAGCCTTCTGTCGCGGTTGATCCTACCCGGCGCATCGTCCAGCGGGGCCCGATCCCCGGTCTCAGCCTCATCGTCTCTCCGATCGTGACCGGGCTGGTCATGGAGCGATGGGGCGAGTGGCGCGAATCCCGGGGAAACCAGCGTTCCTTGCGACGTTCTGGGGCGGCGCGCTCTTCGCGTTTGCGATGGCACTGGTTCGATTCCTGCTGCTGGAGGAATAAGGGCGCCTCGCCCGGATTATTCATGAACCTGCGAATCGATGCGCCTCGCTCAAATCACAAGAGAACCAAGAGAACAGGAGACGTCTGGTTAAGAAACCCAAGGAAGCTCCTGACCTCATCGTCTCCTGTTGTTTCTTCCGTAGTGGCTGCACCAGACGCGCCCGCGGCTGCAGGTCACGTGCAGCGCACCCGCTGCATGCGAGGAAGTACCGTCAACGCCGCTCCGGAGAAATGCGGTACACCTGAACGCCGCCGCGCGGAAGCACCACGTGCATCGTCAACGCGTTGCCGCTACGGGGGACCGGAACCTCACGACGCGAAGTCATACCCGTAGCTGTGTAGTTCCCTGCGGGGCGGACGAACGACACCTCTGAGGCCGCCGGCTGATTCGAGTGGTTGAACACGAAGAGGAGCATGTCGCTGCCGGACTCCGTGTAGCGCACTTCGACCGGAGATCCGGATACCGTTACCGGGAATTGAACTCCAGCCCACTGCAGAACGCCGCGGAAGAAGCGCTCCGCTTCAGGCGTGGGTGTCGATTGTGCCGACGCACTCACGTATGAGCCAAGCATCAACGTACGCCCTCTGCCGAAGGCGGACATGACTGCGGCCGGCGAGCCGTCCTCGAATCGGGCGACGACTTTCGCATTCGGCCCGACCGCGCTGAGCGTCTCCTTGTACCAGCGGGCTGGAAGGACTGTGCCCTCAGTTACGCCAGGAAGATCAGCACCATTCCAGCGGATTGAAGTCCGTCCACCTGGGGCAGTCTCTATTTCGACTTCACGCGCTCCCATGACCTCCGCGAGACCCAGCCCGGGGATCCGCTCCGACGCATAGCCCTTTTCGTTGTTCCACGCGAGCCGCGCCTCTGCCAGCAGCGTTCCGCCGCTGTGGACGTAGTCGCGCAACACTTTCGCAGCCGCCTCCGGGATCATCAAGGGGTAAGGAAAGATCACGAGCTTGTATTGACCGAGCTTGTCGCCAGCGAGGTGATCGATGTGGACGAAATCGAGCGGCACGTTGGTGTGGAACAGTGCGCGGTGGACGCCGAGGAGCGAATCGCGCTCAATGCCAACGACTTCTCCCTGAGGACCACCATACGCGGCGGCACGCTGCCGCCCGCCGACGAAGTGTGCGAGGGGGTTGTAGACGACGGCGACTTCGGCCCGTGGTGGACGTGCATCGAGAAAGAGTCCCTGATTCCGGTCGACGATCTGCGCGATCGACCCGGCGACTCTGGCGCGGTCGGTGATCGTGCCATCGAGCTCGTTCAACCCGAACCCGCCGGACTCGTAGCCGGTGCTCATCGGGTACCACGCGTAGTAGTTGATCCCTTTTGCGGCGCGTGAGAGCGCCGTCCACGTCCAGGTTCGCAGATCAGCAGCGGTCACCGTCGGACTGACGTTCACCGAAATCGTTCCAAAGCCGCCCTGCATCTCCCCGACCCAGAACCCGTTTCTGCCCTCGTCGTAACCGAATGAACGGGTGAAATCGAAGAGCGCCGCGCGCCATTGCGGATCACGATCGACGAACGCGGAGTGCTTCGGGTAAAAGGACGTTCCGTAGAAGTCGACCTGGCGCGCCATGTTCCAGTCGTCCGGCTGCCCTTCCCAGTGATGCGGCGACGCAAACAGGCCGACGCCCGCCGCATGACTGGTCACGATCGTCTGCGGCGCAACGTTCTTCACCGCCTCGTAACGATCACGCAGATCCTCACCGAGTTTGCTGACGATGAAAGCCTTCCAGTCGATGTAGTCGGTATACGAGAGAATCGTGCTCATCCGGCTCGGCTCCACGTCTTCCCACCTGGTGAAGCGGCGATACCAGGCCGCATTGAGGTTTTCGAGTGAGCCGTACTTTTTCTGCAGCCAGCCGCGATAGCGACGCAGTGTGTTCGGGCAGAAGCAGAACTCCGGGTTCGGGATCCATGTGGGGTTCGCCCAGTTGATGACGTGCGGTTCGCTCCAGAGATCCCAGCCGGCGAAGGCAGGGCTGCGCCTTGCGCGTGCAGCGAGCGTCGCGTAGAACGCGTTGTCAGCCGAACGGACGCCGGCATGATCGCGGCAGTAGCCGGGCGACGTCTCCGGTTTGATCGCCTGGCCATTGGATGAAACGAACAGCGAGTCCGGATACTTCTCGCCCACCCACGGCGGGGCCGAATCCATGTAGACCTGGAGCACCAGCCTCAAGCCTTCCTCTTCGGCCAGCTCGAGCAGAATGTCGAGTGTTTCGAAGTCGTACTTCCCCGGCTGTGGCTCTCCTGATGCCCAGTCAATCCAGGCACGGACGGTGTTGAAGCCGAGCGACTTGATCTGCTCGACGTCCTTGCGCCAGGTTTCTTTCTTCGACCGCGCATCTCGCTCCAGCATCGGCGCGCGCGCCTTGCCGCCGCCGTACCAAACGGCCACGGGAAAGAAGTCGGCCGCCTTGACGGAGCCTTGCTGCGTCTGCGGAGCCGCACGCACCGTCCACATCAGTGCTGACGCGAGCAGGAGGCACGGAATCAGCGTCCTGCGAACAATCGACTCCATCGGAGCCTATCGGCGAAAGACGATGCCGACCGATGCGGTGACGTAGCGGAGATGCACGTCCTCGAACGCGATGGGGCCGTAATCCGCGGGGTTCAGCACGCTGTGGTAGCGGAAGTCGAACCTGAGACCGGTCCGCTCGCTGAGGAAACCGACGGCGCCGCCGCCGACGTTGTAGCCGAGGAGGTTCAGATCGACGGGGAAGAGGCCCTCAGTGTTGTCGTGCTTGGTCACGTGCAGCAGGCCCAGTCCGCCCGAGACGAATGGACGCAGGCTGTATTCGGTCCATCGCCGTGGCGTCGTCACAACCACGTTCGCCATCAGCGAGACGGTACGGCTGTTTTCGACGATCTCCAGGTCATCACGTTCGAAGAACCCCGGCGTCCAGATCGCGATCACCTCGGCACCGAAGACGCTCGAGCCGAGAAGGCTGACGGCACCACCCAAGTTCCAGTGGTGCTTCTCGGTGCCCAGTTCGGGGTCGAAAATGGTGGTGCTGCCGAACATCGTCACGCCGATCATCGGCGTGATGTGCCATTCTGCGGCTGCCTCTCGGTTGACGCCAAGTAGAAGGACGCTGCACAGCGCGAGCACTCTCCACATGAGGCGCGGCGCTCTACGTGACAAGCCTCAGGAAGAGTGTGGCGAAGAGCGACCGGCTGACGTCGCCGGTTGTCAATTGGAAGGGGGCCACCAGCTTGTCGCTGTTGGCCAGAAGGATGAGGGTCACATTACGATCCGGCACCTTCAGGATCAACGAGGAGTAAGCGTTCGCCACCTGGCCGAAATGCCAGACAACTCGACGGCCGTTGTACGACTGGACGAACCAGCCGAGGCCCATCGGAATCGGCGTGCCACGACTGCCCGTCGTGGGATTCCATGCCTGCGACAGCGTATCGTCGAGGAGCAGCAGCCCCGTGTCGAGCGCGCCATCGAGCTTCGCGAGATCCCGAACCGTCGAGACCAGCCCGCCGGCGGCCGTCATCGTGACGGGTGACACCTCCGTGCGGTCCGCTCTGTTCCTGCCCTCGACTTTGTACCCGACAGCCATCCGATCCAGCACGCGGCGATATCGTTCGAGCTCCGTGCGGTCGTAGATTTCGTCGAGCGTCTGCGCCAGCCCGGGATCTTTCAGGTCCGTGCCCGGAACCGAGTCGATCATCGCCAACCGGTTGATGATCCGGTGCGATACCGTTTTGCGGTACGGCTGGGGGACGCACCACTCCGTGACGGCCGTGATCTGTGCGTAGCGCTGGGGACTGTAAAGAAAGTCCGTCTCACCCTCGATGACACGATGGCTGAGAAGGTCCCGGAGTGTGGAGCTGCGGTCCACGATGTCGATGCCATACTGCCCGAGCGGAGTATCGAGGTCGAGGATCCGCTGTTCGACGCACTGCAGCACCAGGACCGCGGCGAGCGTGCCGCTCGCGTCACCTACGAGGTACGGTGTCGAAGGCGTCGCCCGCTCACGCGTCTGGAGATTCTGGAATCCGTAGCCCTTCTCCCAGAGGATCGCCCCGTCGCGGACGAGAGCGGCCGACATCCCCGGGATCCCCGCCTGCGCGCGGAGCGCCTCGAGATACGCGTCGAGCACAGGGACGATCCCGTAGGGCGTGAAGATCGGCTGCTGCGCCGACGTCATCGTCGTCGCGAGAAGGAGCGCGCACGTCAGTCCGGTCAGCAGCGTGCGCATGTTCAGCGAATCAGCGTGAACTTCGTGAAGCCAACCACGTCGTCGCCCTGCCACGGCCAGACGAACGAGGCATTACGCGGCGCCGCATGCGCACGTACTCGCACGTAATACTCGGCGTTGCTCTCGAGCGTGACGGTACTGAAGAGCGGAAGACGCTCGAACTCGGTCGTCAGCCAGCCCCAGGCGACATCCTCACTGTCGGTCGTCTCGGCGCGTTCCATGCGGCCATCGAGCGCTCGCGTCAGATGGTAGCGTCGGGTCAGGTTGTCGTAACGCACGCTCGCCTTCACGACGGCCGAGGCCAGAGTGCGATCGAGCCAGATCGCCGAGGCGCGGCGAAGGTCCAGTTTGTAAATAAAGCTGACGAGCATCCCGCTGTGGATCTTCGTGCGGATGTCGTCGGTCAGCTCCTGATTCAACTTGAACGTGACGAGCACCTGCCCGTCGCGCGGAAGCGGCGCGACCTGCAGAGTCTGCGGGGTCTGCCCCGCCACGGCTAGAACCGACGAAAAGACGAGAGCAGCGAACATCAACGGATGGGTCATGATATGCGATTTTTTGCATAAGTTCGCGTTTTCACCTTGCGCGCCGGGAAAGGGTTGTTTAGGCTGTTCGCGTCAAAAGCAACCGGCGTGTGGAACCACGTAATTTCTACCGCAGCAGGATCGAACAGTCCCGCTGGATCCACTGCGGCGCCTTTCGATTAAACGCGCGTTCCGCTCATCGCCGGCGCGGAATTGTTGTTGCACAGGGCGTCGAGTCAAATCATGTCCAGCATCTGGATCCTTGCCGCAGGGGCGCTTGCGGTCGTTGCGACAGCTCTAGTCGTCCGGCGCGGCCGTCGCGATGACACGTTGCCATCCTCCTCCGCGGTTGGGGCCGTCAGCGAAGAATGGCTCTCCAACGCGCGCGGGCAGTCGGATCAGGGCTGGTGACGTCCGCGCACGCTTTCGGCGAGATGCTTCGACGCCAGCGCGAGCGTCGAGGGATACCCTTGAACGCCGTTGCCC
>DATLLF010000181.1:0-22038 GCA_035537955.1 Vicinamibacterales bacterium
GACTCCGTCCTGCGTGAGACGACGAACCTGGACGAACTTCAGACGGCTCTGCGCAACGGCCATCTGTGGGTTGCGCTCGCCGGCGATGCGCCAGTCGGATTTGCGCACGTCGAGGTGCTCGACGGCAGCACCGTGCATCTCGAGGAAATCGACGTACTCCCTGTGCACGGGCGCCAGGGACTCGGGACGCGGCTGGTCGAGGCAGTGTGTCGCTGGGCCGCGTCGACAGGGTACGCGGCAGTGACGCTGACCACCTTCCGCCACGTCCCTTGGAACATGCCGTTTTACCAGCGGCTCGGGTTCCGAATCATTCCCTCGGCGGAGCTTTCGCCTGCGCTGCGTGCAATCGTGGAAGATGAAACACGCCGCGGCCTGGATCCGTCTCGTCGCGTGGTGATGGAGCGGCCGTGCGGTCCGACGCCGGAAGTGTCTGATGAGGCGACGCCCGAAGATCTGCGCTTCCTCGAGGAAGAAATCAACGAGTTCAACTTCGCGACGACCGGTATTCGGGACGCACGCGGATTGGTGATAGTTCTTCGAGATGTTGACGGCCGAATCTATGCGGGTTTGAGTGGGCACACGTGGGGTGGCGTGGCTGAAGTCAGGTTCCTGTGGGTGCACGAAGCGAGGCGGCAGACCGGCATCGGCAGCCGTGTCCTCCGTGCGGCGGAGGACACGGCCCGCTCGCGAGGTTGCAGGAAGATCGTTCTGTCGACCCACAGCTTCCAGGCGCCCGAGTTCTACCGGAAACATGGGTACAACGTCGCCGGCGAGTTCTCGGACTACCCGCAGGGATACCGGTCGATTTTCCTGGAGAAGCTTCTCAACTGAGAAATCGCAGCCCAGAATATTTGTGACTGAGCAGGGATTCCAACGTCTGACAACGACGGACGGGACCAGAAAATGGCGGCGCGCCGGCGATGTCCTTACCGGTCGGCGATCACCACCGCTGTCCGCGGTTGCATCGGGCAGCAGCTTACCCGTTCTGAACAAGCCCTGAAACGACGGCGCCGGAGTAGTACGCCAGCGCGCCGACGATGACGCCGAGAACGAGCATTTCGAGGCCGTTCGCCCACCAGCTGCCCGTACCCACCCGCGCACGCGCTGCGCCGATGACGAACAGCACCGCCAGGCTCAAACCTGTCGACGCAGCGAAGAGATTCTTCGTCATGCCGGAGAAGACGTACGGCAAGAGCGGTACGGCTCCGGCAGTAACGAACGCGAGGAAGGTCGCGAGACCGTGTCTGGTCGGAAACGCCTCCTGCTCCGGAAGCCGCTGCGCCTCGCGCACTCTTTCATCGGAGCGGATTCCGAGGTAGTTGCCGACACCCATCGAGAGTCCGTCCGCCAGCAGATTGGCCACTCCGAGCACGAGCACCGTCGCGGGCGCGAGTGTGCCTCCAGTGACGCCGGCGACGACCGCGAAGGTTGTAATGATGCCGTCGTTCGCGCCGTACACGACGTCGCGAATGTAGTGCCGTGCCACTCCGAGCGCGGTCCGAGGCTCGACGTGGAGCGATTCTCGATTCGAGGATTGTGGGGAAGGCATGATTATCCAATCTGACGCCCAGCGCTGGAAGACGCAGTGTCCGCGATCGGCGCGACAACATAGGCCGGCCACTCGGTGTCGTTGCTGTGGCAATCGAGGCAGGCCTGCCTCGCCAATGCGCGAGTCGCGGGTGAATCCCATGTCGGCTCCGCCGCAACGACCGGTTTACGCGATTATGCCCGTACGGTACGAATTGAACCGCCGCTACGGCCAGAGGAGTCCGATGCCGACCGAACCGATAGCTTGGAATTTTCATACGGACCTCTCTCGGACGTCGTTCACCGAACCTTGAGAGCAGATGGTGGGATGTGGAACGACTCGTGGATGAACATCCCGCCGCGAACGCGACGCGTCTGCGGGGCCACCGAGTCCCAAGCGAGCGCCGCCCACATGGTGTCGCCCCACTGAATGGGCCCGCTCAGCCCAGGCGAGCTGAGCGCAGATGCCGCTTCGGCCGTCGAAACGACGATCGACCGCCACGATAATGATCCTCGGGACGTTCACGCGCGCGAATCGCGGAGGGACTCGATGACCCCAGTAGCCGACCGTCGGCAGTTCATGGCGTACCTTGCTGGTCTGCAAGTGTTGTCCGCGTTTCGCGTCGGGACGCTGCACGCGGAGCTGGCCGCGCAAGATCCTCCGCGAATCACCAGAGAGATGCTCGCTCACGCGGCTCGCGTCGCCGGCGAACCGCTGAAGGATTCGGAGCTCGACGCCATCGTGGAGCGAGTCAACGAGAACCTTCGCATTTACGCCCAACTTCACACGCTGCAGTTGGAGAACAGCGTGGCGCCCCCGTTGTACTTCAGCCCTGTGCTGCCCGGCATGACGATCGATCGCACGGTGAGGCCGCTGCGACGAGGCACGTCGCGTCGTGTGAATCGGCCGGCCAGCAACGAGGACATCGCCTATTTGCCGGTGACGGATCTTTCCGAACTGGTACGAACACGGCGCGTTTCTTCCCTCGAGCTGACGCAGATCTATCTGAACCGGCTGAAGCGCTACGCTCCGCGTCTTCAATGCGTCGTCACCTTGACCGAGGATCGCGCACTGCGGCAGGCGAAGCAGGCGGATCAGGAGATCGCGTCCGGCCGCTACCGCGGCCCGCTGCACGGTATTCCCTGGGGCGTGAAGGACCTCTTTGCCACGAAGGGCTACGCGACGACGTGGGGAGCGGCCCCGTTCAAGGATCGAATCATCGACCAGGACGCAACAGTCGTATCGCGCCTCGACGCCGCCGGTGCCGTGCTCGTCGCAAAGCTGGCGACGGGTGAACTCGCCATCGACGACGTGTGGTTTGGCGGACAGACGAAGAACCCCTGGGACCTGTCCATGGGCTCGCAGGGTTCATCAGCGGGCCCGGGTTCCGCGACGGCGGCCGGTCTGGTTGCGTTCTCGATCGGGACTGAGACGCTCGGATCGATCGTGGAACCGTCAGGGATCTGCGGCGTAACCGGTCTCCGTCCGACGTTCGGCCGCGTGAGCCGGCACGGCGTGATGGCTCTGAGCTGGAGCCTCGACAAGATCGGTCCGATGTGCCGCAGCGTCGAGGACTGCGCCCTGGTGCTGGCGGCAATTCAAGGACCGGATGATCAGGATCTGTCGGTCCAGTCCGTACCCTTCAATTGGGACCCGACGTTCGACGTGCGCGGGCTGCGCGTCGGTTATCTCCAGGCGGCATTCGAAAACACGAAGCAGACGGCACAGACCGAGGCGAACGATGCGCGAGCCCTCGACACGCTTCGCCGGCTGGGCATGACTCCGACCGAGGTACGTCTGCCCGACCATCCTGCGGTGCCGGCGATAGCGATTCTCTACGCCGAATCGAATGCTGCGCTGAGGAACCCGACTCAGACCGCGCCCGAGCAACTCCTGCGGAAGGACCGTACCGCGGGGCAGAACTCTTTCCGCCTTTTTCCCGCGTCCGATTATCTCGACGCCAACCGTGCCCGCGCGTTGCTCATGCGCGAAATGGCGCGCGTCATGTCCGATGTCGACGTCTACGTGACGCCGTTCGATTACGCCGACTACACGCCGAATCCAATAGCGACGCTCAACACGTCCATTACGAACCTGACGGGACAGCCGTGCGTGGTCGTGCCGCATGGTTTCAATGAGAAAGGACAACCGACCAGCCTCACGTTCGTCGGTCGTGTCTTCGGCGAAGCCAGGATGCTGAGAGCGGCACACGCGTTTCAGCAGGCGACCGACTGGCATTTGAAACACCCGCAACTCTGAGGGACGCCTTGGCGAGACGTGGCGCGGCACATCGTCTCTCAGAAGGCTACGCGGACGCCTCCATTGATAACGCGACCATCGAGTGGCGCCCACGCGTCGACCGTCCATCGACCGTCGGCCGCGCGAAACGGACGCACGAGCGGATCGAACCCGGTTTGAAGGACTCCTCCCAGGTTCTCAGCGTTGACGAACAGCCGAACGCGACCGAACCGCCGCTCGACCAGCCCACCGAACACGACGTACGGCTCGCTCCGCGTTCGATAGGGATTGTCCTCGAGCCGCTGCACCCCGGTGAAGTACGCCTCGACGCCGATGCGTCCACGCTCTTCGTTTTCCCACATGCCGACGATTCCGGCGCTGTGTCTCGGCGTGAGCGGAATATCGGCGCGGTCCGCGCCCACTCCCTCACGCGAGTGCACGTACGCGTACGTGCCAGTGACGCTGAACGGTGCGCGCCTGATGGTGGCCACCGTCTCGATGCCCGTGTTGATCGTCGGCTGGGCAAGCGTCGCGAGCGTGTACGTCGCACGATCCACGACAGCGGGATCGTGAACCTCGTATCGGAAGACGGTCGCCGTCAGGGTCAACGGACCCTGAGCCCGCGTGATGTCGAACGATCCACTTCGGCCGCGCTCTGCCTCGAGCGGCGCGTCGATCTCGAGCCGCGCGAGTCCCGCCGCCTGGGTCTCTTCAGTCAGTGCCGTCGGGGCGAAGAATCCGCCGCCGAGCGATGCGCGACTCGTCCATGCACCGCCGCGCACGAGCGCCGACACCCGCGGACTCACGAATGTACCGAATGCATCGTGGAAGTCGACGCGTCCGCTGACCGAGAGCGTCAGCCAGGGCTGCACGTCGATATCATCCTGCAGAAACACGCCTGGAACGGTGTAGCCGTA
The DNA here is from genome assembly GCA_035537955.1 of Vicinamibacterales bacterium. Classification (GTDB taxonomy): domain Bacteria; phylum Acidobacteriota; class Vicinamibacteria; order Vicinamibacterales; family 2-12-FULL-66-21; genus JACDCA01. Next base: position 4,684 of record DATLLF010000181.1, read on the forward strand.
GGCAAAGCGGGGCTGATCACGCGGGTCGAGCGTTGAACGCTCGAATGCCACGCCGGCGACCCACGTCTGCCGTGGCGCGGTACCGCGCAGGGCTAGTTCGGCGAAGAACGTGTCTTGAACGTCTCGCTCGCGAACATCTCCGCGCAGGTAATCTTCGTCCTTGCGTGTCGCGGACATGCGCATCGTCATGACATAGCGACCGGCGATCGGCACCTGCCCCACGATGCCGCCGTCGAACCGTGTGGTATCGAGCGATTCCGGGTACGGCCCGCCGATCGCCGGCAACACCGCGGAGTCGATCGTCCCGCCATGGCGTTGCTCCCACATGGCGCCACCGGTCGCGAACAACGAGCGGCCGGTTTCATCGCTCCAGAACATTCGCGGACGCACAACGGCGCGCGAGTACCCGGCAAGATCGGCCCAGCCGTCTTCGTCGACATCGTTTCGCTGCTGCCAATGTCCACCCAGCAGCACCGTTCCGCTCCACCCGTTCGTGAATGGCTGCGCCGCGAAGAGCGTCGCGTCGGTGCCGCCGCGCGTGGTTCTGTTGACAAGTGCCTCCCGAGCCGGCTCGTTCGCCGGTCGTCGGGAGATCAGATCGACGACGCCGCCGAGCGCCCCGGCGCCGTACAGGGCGGAGGCGACGCCCTTGATCACTTCCACCTGTCGGAGGTCGGCGGGCGGGATCTGCAGCAGTCCGAGGCCGCCAACGTCGGTTCCGAACAGTGGCAGGCCGTCAGACAAGAACCGCGTATAACGGCCTCGCATGCCCTGAACGCGGACACTCGCCGCCCCGAGTGACGGCGACGTCGCCTGCACGCGCAGACCCCCCATTTCGTTCAGCATCATCACGATGTCGCCGGGCGTCATCAGCTGCTTTTCTTCGATCTCGTCCGCGTCGAGCACCTCGACCCGCATGGGCTGATCCTCGATGCGTTTGTCCGTGCGCGTCGCTGAGACGGTCACGTGTTCCTCGATCGCGGTCTGCCGCTCCAGAGTGATGGGGATCACCTGGGACTGACCGGGCACGGCCGTTGCCGTGATCGTCACCGGACTGAAACCCTCCTTCGCGACGGTAATGCTCACCACCCCGGGCGCAAGGCGAAGAGTTGTTCGACCTTCGGCGTCCGTTTGTGTCGTGTTCCCGCTGACGATCACTTGCGCGCGCGCGATCGGCCCCGTTTCCGATCGAACCACGATTTGAATTTCCGTGTTGGATTGCGTGCTGGATGCCGTTGGTTGCGATGCCTGCGCGTGCGCCGGAGAAGCACGCGGGCTGATGCCGCTCGCGCCTGATATCAGCACCGCGAGCACGGCAATGAACAACGCCCGACGCATTCCGATCAATATATCAGTGCGGTTCAGCGCCCGCGATTTGACAGGGCCGACCGCGTCCAGCATCCTTAATGAGGTGCTGATCCTGATCCGGCGCGCGTCGGCCGTCGTCGCGATCCTGACCTTGTTCGTCGGGAATGTCGCTTTGTGCGCCGATTGGCAGGCCACTCCAGAGGCTCGGATGGCGTGCTGCATGGACGGCACCTGTCCGATGCACGAATCGGAGAGCCACGATCACTCCTCGAACAACAGCGTCAGCCAGGCGCAGGCGGACAGTTGCTGTGCCGTGGCGGCGCAGCGACGCGATGCGTCAGCCGCAGGTTCAAGGTTCGCCGCATCCGGGGTGACGACGCTGATCACGGTGGGGACGTCCCCGGTGTCGATGAGCGCATCGCCCTCGCGGCAATGGCGGGCGCTCGTGCCGCCGATCTCCTCCACACCAAAGCACCTCCTCCTCTCCGTTCTGCTCGTCTAGCCAAGGACAGTCTTCGTGTGTCTGCCCGGAGGTGATCCGGGTTGGCGCGTACGCGTGTGCGCCGAATCACGAGTGTCTGTTCATGATCAACGGTCTCATCGAGCTGTCGCTTCGCAACCGCTTCATCGTCGTCGCGCTCTACGTCTGCCTTGCGGCGTGGGGTTGGTGGGCGCTCGCCGCGACGCCTATCGACGCGATCCCCGACCTGTCAGACAACCAGGTGATCGTGTTCACCGATTGGCCCGGCCACAGTCCGCAGGAAGTGGAGGACCAGGTCACGTATCCGCTCACCGTCAACCTCCAGGGTCTGGCTGGCGTTCGCGTGGTCCGATCGCAGTCGGCGTTCGGCTTCTCGATGATTTACGCGATCTTCGAAGACAACGTCGACCTGTACTTCGCTCGAGCACGAGTGCTCGAGCGTATGAGCCTGATCACGAGGGCGCTGCCGGCTGGCGCAACGCCGATACTTGGACCGGATGCGACCGGCGTCGGCCACGTATTCTGGTACACCGTCGAGAGTCCGACGCTGTCGCTGCGCGATCTTCGCACCCTGCAGGACTGGTTCATTCGCTACCAGCTCAATGCCGTCCCCGGCGTCGCCGAAGTCGCCTCGGTCGGGGGCTACGTTCAGCAGTACCAGATCGATGTCGACCCCAATCGCCTGAGAACCTACAACCTGCCGCTCAGTGCGGTCGTCGCCGCCGTCCGCGAGAGCAATTCGAACGTCGGCGGCAATGTGCTCGAGTCCAACGGCGCCTGGCTGATGGTCCGGGGCGTCGGCCTGATCGCGTCAGTCGATGACGTGAAGCGGATCGTGGTTGGCGCATCCAACGGCGTGCCCATTTACGTCGAGCAGGTTGCGGACGTGCATGTGGGGGACGCGTTTCGAGTGGCGTCGCTCGTGAAAGGCACCCGCGAAGCCGTGGGTGGTGTGGTCGTCGCCCGCTCGGGCGTGAACACCGCGGCCGTGATCGATGCGGTCAAGGCGCGCATCGCGCAGATCCAGCCAGGCCTTCCGCCTGGCGTGAACATCGTACCGTTCTACGACCGTTCAGCGCTCATCGCGCAGTCCGTCGATACGCTTCGACACGCCCTGCTAGAGGAGATCGCACTGGTGACGCTCGCCCATGTGATCTTCCTGATGCACTTCCGCTCGATCCTGATCGTCACGATTCCGCTGCCGCTCGCCGTGTTGCTGTCGTTTCTCGGAATGCACTACGCCGGCATGTCCTCGAACATCATGAGTCTCGCTGGCATTGCGATCGCGATCGGCGTGCTCGTCGACGCGGCCATCGTCGTCACCGAGAACGCCTTCCGATACGTCGAACAGCGCGGTGTCGATCCTCGCGATCGTCAGCGGGTCTGGCAGACCGTTCTCGAATCCACCCGTCTCGTCGGCCGTCCGGTCTTTTTCTCGATGGCCATCATCCTGCTCGCCTTTGTACCGGTCTTCGCGCTGACCGGGCAGGAAGGCAAGCTGTTCCACCCCCTCGCGTTCACAAAGACGTTCGCGGTCCTCGCGGCAACGGTCATCTCCCTGACCCTCGTTCCCGTGCTCTGCTCGATCTTGCTCGGCGGCAGGTTTCACGCGGAGGACGCCAACCCCGTGATGCGAGTGCTCCGACGCATCTATCAACCCGTGCTCGCGACAGCGCTCACGCATCGGCTGGCGACGATCGCCCTGGCCGCCGTCCTGTTCGCCGGCGCGCTGTTCGTCGCTCGAGGCATCGGCAGCGAGTTCATGCCATCGCTGAACGAAGGCGACTTGATGTTCATGCCGATCGCCGATCCGAGCATCTCGCTCGAGGAGAACACGAAGATCGCCGCGAAGCAGAACGCCGTGCTGTCGGCGTTTCCCGAAGTGGAGTACGTCGTCGCCAAGGTCGCGCGAGCGGATACGTCGACCGATCCTGCGCCCCTGAACATGACGGAGACCCTGGTTCACCTGAAGCCTCGTAACGCGTGGCGCCCTGGTATGACACTCGACAAACTGCGGGCGGAAATGGGGAGGGCCGTGCAGATGCCGGGTGTCTCGAACATCTGGACGATGCCGATCATCAATCGCATCGACATGCTGACGACGGGCATTCGTTCGGAGGTCGGCGTCAAGATTTTTGGCACCGACTTGACCACGCTCGAAGATGCAGCGAGACGAGTGTCGGGCGTGCTGCGTCAGGTAGCGGGCGCGAGCAATGTCTACCCGGAGCAGGTGACGAGCGGCCAATACCTCAATATCGAGATCGACCGCGCGGCCGCGGCTCGCTACGGCATTGGTGTCACCGACATTCAGCAGGTGATCGAGACGGCCATCGGCGAGACGACCCTGACGACCACGATCGAGGGGCGCCGGCGATTCCCGGTTCGTGTCCGCTATTCGGCCGAGTATCGCGCCGACCCGCAGATGCTCGGTCAGGTGCTCGTTGTCTCTCCGCGCGGTTCGCAGATTCCGCTCAGCGAGCTCGCGCGGATCGAGCACGCGCGCGGACCCGCCATGATTTCTTCCGAGAATGGGCTGCTGCTGGCGACGGTGCTCCTGAACGTGCAGGGACGTGACGTCGGTGGCTTCGTCGAGGAAGCCCGTGCGCGCGTGGCGAAGGAGGTGTCGCTCCCCGCCGGCTACTACATCGGCTGGAGCGGCCGGTGGGAGAACCAGGAACACGCGCGCCAGCGGCTGCAACTCGTGCTGCCCATCGTCCTGCTGGTGATTTTCGTGCTGTTGTATTTCACCTACCGCTCGTTCGCAGAAGCGGCGCACGTGCTGCTGGCCGTCCCCTTCGCACTCACCGGCGGTGTTTACCTGCTCTGGCTGCTCGGCTACAACTTCTCGGTTGCCGTGTGGGTGGGGTTCATCGCGCTGTTCGGGACCGCCGTTCAGACCGGCGTCGTGATGGTCATCTACCTCGAAGAGGCCGTCGCGCGAAAGCGACAGCAGTTGGGTGGTGCGTTGACCCGCGCGGCGTTGCGCGACGCGGTGATCGAAGGGGCGCTGCTCCGGCTCCGCCCGAAGGTCATGACGGTCAGTACGGTTGTCGCGGGTCTGCTGCCGATCATGTGGAGCACGCGCGTCGGCTCGGAAGTCATGAAGCCGCTGGCGACGCCGGTATTGGGAGGAATGCTGTCGTCGCTCGCGCACGTGCTCGTCGTCACGCCAGTCATTTTCTTCTGGCTCCACGAGCGACGACTGGGGTTGCAGCACGAGCCGCTTCCGTCGACGGGGACGCCGCATCCGGCGAGGTGGAGAGCGATCGCCGCCGTGATCGGCGTGCTGGTTGTTGGTGCCGCGGTGACCACAGCCTGGCGCTTCAGCCGGCAATCGACGACGAGCACGAGCCCCGGCGGTCAGACCGTGCAACGTGTGAGCGCGGGCAACCTCCAGATCACGCTGCTGTCCGCGACCGGCATGCTGCACCAGGGCCGCAACACCTTCGCGATTGAGTTTCGATCCGGCGACGGGCAGCTGGTCGATGCCGGGACCGTCCATGCGAGCGGGAACATGCAGATGCCTGGCATGGTGATGTCCAGCGGCCTTCAGATTCAGCGTACATCGACGGTTGGCCGTTACGAGGCGACTGCGGAATTCGGCATGGCTGGCGCGTGGCACATGACGATCGATTGGAATGGGCCGGCCGGTAAGGGGTCAGCCAACTTCGAGGGAGCGGTGCAATGAGGCGCGTCGCCACAATCAGTCTGTTGATGCTGGCTCTGTCTCTTGTCGGCCACGCGCAGCAACGCGCACCACAGGAGCGCGCTGACCGCGCTTCACCGTACATCGATCCGGTCAGCGGACTGACGTTGGACGAGGCGATTGCCCGCGCGCTTGCGCAGGAACCATCGCTTCGCGCGTCTCGATCGCAGATCGACGTGGCACGCGGCCTCCGCGAACAGGCCGGTCTGCGGCCCAATCCCGCGGTTTCGTTCTCTCAGCAGCAGGAGCCGTCAGGCACCGATAACCAGACGCGAATCGAGTTGCAATGGCCGCTCGATCTGTTCCGAAAGACGGGGCGCATCGGCGTAGCCGACCGCGACATCGAAGTCGCCCGCCAGGCAACGGCAAACCGCGAACGAACGCTCGCCGCTGAGGTGCGGATGAAGTACGGCGATGTCGTGGCGGCGGTGCGGACGCTCACGGTCACCGAGCAACTCCTCGCCGCGACCTCGCGCCAGCGCACGTTGATCGCCTCTCGCGTCGAGCAAGGTGCCGCGCCGCCGCTCGAGCGCGACATGTTGCGCGTCGAAGTGCAGCGCTTGGAAGCCGACCGGCTGATTCAGGTCGGTACCGTGGAACGGCAACTGGTTGAACTGAAGCGGCTGTTGGGTATGACGCCCGACGCCTCTGTCAGGCTGCGCGATTCGCTCGAAGCGTTCGTTCGCCGCGATCCGCCGGTGACCCCGGCCGTTGATGAAGCCGGCGGAGCGATGATGAAAAGGCCGGATGTGCAGGAGGCCGAGGCACGCGTGCGTGTCGGAGACGCGGAAATCGATCGCGCACGTCGAGAGGGCCGGCCGGATCTCAGCGTCTTCGGCACGTATATGCGGATGGACGCGGGTTTCCCTCAGCAAGGGTTGTCGACGACGGGCGCGCTCGAGCCGATTCGCAGCGTGTTTCACTATGTTGCGGTCGGCGCGATGGTGACGCTGCCGTTGCAAAACCGCAATCAAGGTGCGGTGGCCGCCGCGGAAGCCGGACGGATCGGCGCCGCGGCGCAACTCGACGCCGCGCGGCTCGCCGCGCAAAGCGAGATCGCCGCAGCGCGATCGCGCGACCGACACGCGCGCCAGGCGATCGAGGCGTACACCGGCGACACGATCGCGCTCGCGCGGCAGAATCTCGACGTCGTTCGACAGACCTACGAGCTCGGGCGAGGCACGTTGCTCGATGTCCTGACCGAGCAACGACGTTACCTGGACGTGGAACGCGCCTGGACGGACGTATTGCGGGAGGCCTACGAAGCGCGACAGGCGCTGAGGGCAGCCCTGGGAGAAGTTCGATGAACGGCACTTCGCGCGTCACCCTTGGCTGGCCGGCGCTGATCGCCGGCGCCGTGGTGCTCCTCGGCGTCGGAGCGGGCCTCGCGTACCTGACCGTGCGGCCGCCGTCTCAGAACACGACTGTTCAGCAGCCATCGGCCAGTGCTCCTCCCGCTGCTGCGAGCGGCTCACCTTCACCGGCGGCAGTCCCGCCAGGCGGTTCTGCGCCGGACGTTGTCGTGACGTTGACGCCCGAAGCCACCCAGCGCGCGGGGGTCGTTCTCGCAACGGTGACCGAGGGTCGGGCCGACTCCGCGCTGCGTCTGCCCGGCGTGGTCGAGGCGAATGCGTACAAGCAGGTCGCCGTGACGCCCGTCGTCGGCGGACGCGTGACGCGTGTGCTCGCGCAGCTGGGCCAGAGCGTCCGCGCTGGTCAGCCCCTCGCGGAAGTGTTCAGTCCGGAAGTCGCCGAGGCAGAGACACGGTTCGTGTCGGCACTCGCGGAGCTCGATGCACACGAACGCGAGCTGGCACGCACTGAAAAGCTCGTGGAGATCGGCTCGGCGAGTCGTCAGGAACTGGAGCGCCTGCACGCGGAGCACACGGCGAAGCTGAGCGCCCTCGAAAGCGCACGATCGCGGCTCCAGCTGCTCGGGCTTCCGGCAGCAGCCATTTCTGTTCTTGGCCCTGGAAAGGACGTCAGCGCACTTGCCACGGTGCCCGCACCGATCGCAGGTGTCATAACCGAGCGGACGGCAAACGCCGGGCTCAATGTCGAGACGACTTCGAAACTCTTCACCGTCGTGGATCTATCGACCGTGTGGGTCGTCGCTGATGCATATGAGAAGGACTTCGCGCGAGTCCACGTCGGCGCGTCGGCGCGCATCAACACGAGCGCCTTTCCCGATGCAGTCCTGAGCGGCCGTGTCAGCTACATCGACCCGCAAATGAATGCCGAAACGCGAACAGCGAAGATCCGCGTGGAGGTGTCGAACCCACGGCAGGTACTCCGGCTCGGCATGTTCGCCGATGTCACCATCGACGCAGGCAATGAGAACACCGCTGCACTCATACCGCGAACAGCCATACAGAACGTCGGGAATCGAACGGTCGTATACCTCGCCGACGCGAAGCAGCCGGGCAGGTTCCTGGAACGCGAGGTCGTCCTCGGCGCTCGTGGCGGCAACGATGTCGCCGTGCTCCGTGGTGTGCAGCCGGGCGACACGGTCGTAGCAGACGGAAGCTTCGCTATCCGAGCGGAGCGTGATCGTCTCGGCCTGCGTGGCAGCGAATCATCCGCACCGGTCACAGCAAACGCACCACCCGCGTCCACCGCGACTGGCGTCGCAGCCGGCGCGCAGGAGGCGAAGGTTCTTGTGACGGAGAAGGGCTTCGAACCTGCGAAGCTGGCGGTGCGAGCGGGCGAGGCCGCGCGGATCACGTTCGTTCGAACGACCGACAAGACCTGCGGGACTGATGTCGTCTTTCCGTCGCTGGGCATTCGTCGTTTCTTGCCGCTGAACGAGCCCGTCGTCATCGAATTCACGCCTCGGGATTCAGGCGAGATTGGCTTCGTGTGCGGCATGAACATGCTCCGAGGGACCGTCGTGGTGCACTGACATTCGACACTGCCATCGCCATTTGGCGGATGTCCTCCCAGCCTGGCGGACCACGCGGATCGCGCCAGCCGAGGTGCTACGGAACGAGTAAACGGTCGCAGGAGAACGCGGTCTGAGGGGTAAACCTTCCAGACGATGCGGGAAATTCCCCATCCCGCTGCGCCGTACTCCCCGCAATGCCCATTGGCTGACTGAAGGCTGCTGGCGCGCTCGTTGCCTGACCGCGTACGCAAGGAGTTCAGTCGTATGCCACCACGTCGCACGATGCGCCCGCTGTACGTGGATCGGCTCCCACCGTGCAATCACGCCTGTCCCGCGGGTGAAAACGTGCAAGCCTGGCTCGCCGAAGCGCAGGCGGGACGTTATCGAGCGGCGTGGGAACTCATCGTTCGCGACAATCCGCTGCCGGCCGTCGAGGGACGCGTCTGCTATCACCCCTGTGAGGATGCGTGCAACGCCGGCGTTGTGGGCGACGCGGTCAGCGTTCACGCGATCGAGCGGTTCATCGGGGATCTTGCGCTCGAGCAGCACTGGTCGGTGGGAGGGCCGCCACCGGCCTCCGCAAGACGCGTGCTGGTGGTTGGCGCGGGACCGAGCGGGCTGTCCGCAGCCTGGCACCTGGCGCTGCGCGGACACACGGTGACCATCCACGACTCGGCCCCGGTGGCCGGCGGGATGATGCATTTCGGCATACCGAAATACCGCTTGCCCCGGGAAGTGCTCGAAGCCGAAATCTCTCGGATTACAGGCCTGGGCGTCGACATCCAGCTCAATCGGACGGTCAGCAACCTCGCCCGCGCGAAGGCCGAGGGCGGGTTTGACGCCGTGTTCGTGGCGGTCGGGGCGCACCTGAGCCGCCGACAGGACATTCCCGCCGCTGACGCGTCGAAGATCTTTGACGCCATTCAGTTTCTGAAGCGGGTCGAGTGCGGTGACCAGCCGCGGATCGGCCGGCGCGTCGCCGTCTACGGAGGCGGCAACACCGCCATGGACGCGGCCCGCAGCGCACGCCGCCTCGGCGCAGACCCGTTGATCATCTATCGCCGGACGCGCAGCGAAATGCCGGCACACGATTTCGAGCTCGAGGAGGCGCTTGAGGAAGGCGTCAGCGTCCACTGGCTCCGCACGATCGCCGGGATGAGCGGTTCCACGGTGCGCGTCGAGGTCATGCGCCTGGACGGGAATCGGCGGCCGGTTCCTACTGGCGAATTCGAGACGCTCGAGGCGGATTCTCTCGTCCTCGCGCTGGGGCAGGACACCGACACCTCGTTTCTCCGAAACATTCCAGGCATGCAATTCAACGCCGACGGTACCGTCGTGATCGGCGACGACATGCAGACCGGACACCCGGGGATCTTTGCCGGTGGCGACACGGTGCCGTACCAGCGGACGGTGACCACCGCAGTGGGCCATGGTAAGAAAGCGGCGCGTTTCATCGACGCATATCTTTCCGGCAACCCCGCCGTTCAGGAACAGAAGCACGCGCTGGCGACGTTTGACACGCTCCGGCTGTGGTACACGCCCGACGCAAGCCGCGTGGCGGAGCCGCGCCTGCCGATCGGCCAGCGGATCGGTACGTTCGCTGAAGTGAATGGCGGATACGACGCGGGTGCCGCCAGGTTCGAGGCGCAGCGGTGTTTCTCCTGCGGGAACTGCTTCGAGTGCGACGGCTGTTATTCGGCGTGTCCGCAACATGCGGTTCGCAAGTTGGGACCAGGTCGTCGATACGAGTACGACCTCGACACGTGCACCGGGTGTGCGGTCTGCTTCAACCAATGCCCGTGCGGTGCGATAGCGCTGCTGCCTGAACCGCAGGGCGAGGAGCGGCCATGGCTCGAGACGTAAAGACCATCGACGGCAACGAGGCGGCGGCGTCGGTCGCGTACCGCCTCAACGAGGTCTGCGCCATCTATCCGATCACACCGTCGTCGACGATGGGGGAGCTGGCCGATCAATGGGCGTCCGAACGCAGAACAAACATATGGGGCACCGTGCCGCACGTCCTGGAGATGCAGAGTGAAGGTGGCGCCGCCGGCGCGGTCCACGGCGCTCTCCAGACTGGCGCGCTGACGACGACGTTTACCGCCTCCCAGGGTCTCCTGCTGATGATCCCCAACATGTTCAAGATCGCCGGAGAGCTCACGCCGGCAGTCTTCCACGTGGCGGCGCGCGCGCTTGCGGCGCAGGCGCTCTCGATTTTCGGCGATCACTCGGACGTGATGGCGGCGAGGACGACCGGCTGGGCCATGCTGTGTTCGAGCTCGGTGCAGGAAGCGCACGACCTCGCAGTCATCGCGCAGAATGCCACGCTGGCCTCACGCATTCCATTCGTACACTTCTTCGACGGCTTCAGGACGTCGCACGAAGTCGCGAAGATCCGGCTGCTCTCGGACGATGACCTGCGGGCCATGGTCGACGACAACCTCGTCTTCGCGCACCGGCGCCGCGCACTCGATCCGGACCGGCCGGTGGTGCGTGGCGTGGCCCAGAACCCCGACGTGTATTTCCAGGGACGCGAGACGGTCAATCCGTTCTACGCGGCCGTACTCGCCGTGGTCGAAGCAGCGATGGAGCGCTTTGCCGCCCTGACCGGCCGGGCCTACAGGCTCTTCGACTATTTCGGCGCTGATGATGCCGATCGTGTCCTGGTGCTGATGGGATCCGGCGTGGAAACCGCACGCGAGACGATTGACTTCCTCAACACGCGAGGCGCCAGGCTCGGTGTCGTCCAGGTGCACCTGTTCCGGCCGTTTTCGGTCGAACATCTGCTCGACGCGATCCCGGCAACCGCCTCCGCCATTGCCGTTCTCGATCGGACGAAGGAACCCGGCGCCGCTGGCGAGCCGCTGTACCAGGACGTGGTCACGGCGTTTGCCGAAGGAATCGCGTCGGGACGTCGTGCCACCATGCCGCGGATCTGTGGTGGGCGCTACGGCCTGGCATCGAAAGAGTTCACGCCGGCGATGGTCAAGGCCGTGTTCGACAACCTCGCCGTACCGGTGGCCAAGAATCATTTTACCGTCGGCATAAACGACGATGTGTCCCATACGAGCCTGGCGGTGGACCGTACCTTCGTGACCGAGAGCGACGAGGTGATCGGTTGCATCTTCTACGGGCTCGGAGCCGACGGCACGGTCGGGGCGAACAAGAACTCGATCAAGATCATCGGCGAAGGCACGGCGGGATACGCACAGGGGTTCTTCGTCTACGACTCGAAAAAATCGGGCTCGCGTACGACGTCGCACCTGCGCTTCGGACCGCACCCGATCCGATCCGCCTACCTGGTGCAGAAGGCGCAGTTCATCGCCTGCCACCAGCCGCAGTTCCTCGAACGAATCGACATGCTCGCCGAAGCAGCCGACGGGGCCGTGTTCCTGCTCAACGCGCCGTTCCGGCCAGGCGAGGTATGGGACCGTTTGCCGCACGGCGTCCAGGAGGCGCTCGTTCGAAAGCACGTGCGGCTGTTCGTAATCGACGCCGGCAAGGTTGCCGCGGAAGCCGGGATGGCCGGCCGGATCAACACCGTCATGCAGACCTGCTTCTTCGCGATATCAGGCGTGATGCCACGGGAGGAGGCGATCTCGCGTATCAAGAACGCAGTGGTTGCGACATACGGTCGCAAGGGCACTGCGCTCGTGGATCAGAACTTTGCCGCCATCGATCGCGCCCTCGAACACCTGCATGAGATTCAAGTTCCAGCGACGGTCACCAGCAGCGGTGCGGCCGCTCCGGTGGTTCCCGACGATGCCCCCGATTTTGTCAAACACGTCACCGCGCTGATGATCGCCGGACGAGGCGACGAACTGCCCGTGAGCGCCATCCCGGCCGACGGCACCTATCCGTCGGGGACCTCCCGCTGGGAGAAGCGCAACATCGCGGATGCGGTCCCGGTGTGGTCGCCGCCGCTCTGCGTTCAGTGCGGCAACTGTGTGATGGTCTGCCCGCACGCGAGCATACGGTCGCGCCTCTATGACGAGCCGCTCCTCGCCGACGCGCCGCTGCGATTCCCGTCGGCGCCCCTGGTCGGCCGCGGCTTTCCCGACAAGCGCTTCACGATTCAAGTGGCGGTCGAGGACTGCACCGGATGCGAACTGTGCGTGGAAGCGTGCCCGGTGAGGAGCGGCGCCGACGCGTCGGTCCGGGCGCTCGCCATGCAGCCGAAAGACCTCGAGCTGGTGCGGTCGGAGCGCGCGCATCTCGCCTTCTTCAACTCCCTGCCCGAGCTCACCTCGGCGGTGGTGGACGCCGCACTCGTCCGCGGTGCGCAGTACCTCACCCCGCTCTTCGAATACTCGGGAGCGTGCGCCGGCTGCGGTGAAACGCCGTATCTCCGGCTGCTGACGCAGCTCTTCGGCGATCGCCTGCTCGTCGCCAACGCGACCGGCTGCTCCTCGATTTACGGTGGGAACCTTCCGACGACGCCGTGGTCGTTCAACCGCGCCGGACGCGGGCCGGCCTGGTCGAACTCGCTGTTCGAAGACAACGCGGAGTTCGGGCTGGGGTACCGCGTCTCCATCGACAAGCATCGGGAGCAGGCGGAAGAGCTCCTCGCCGCGCTGGCGGACGACCTCGGGCCCGAACTGGTGAAGGAGCTCGTGCACGCGCCGCAGGTCGCGGTGGCCGACATCGACGCACAACGGTCACGCGTGGCCGCGCTCGAGCGGAAGTTGAGCGCCTCGAACGACGCCCGCGCCCAGCAGCTGCGCACGCTCGCCGGGTACCTCATTCGAAAGAGCGTCTGGATTGTCGGCGGTGACGGCTGGGCCTACGACATCGGCTTTGGCGGACTGGACCACGTGCTGGCGACGGGCCGCAATGTGAACCTGCTGGTGCTCGACACCGAGGTCTACTCGAACACTGGCGGACAGGCGTCCAAAGCCACGCCGCGCGGCAGCGTGGCGCGGTTCGCGGCCGGCGGAAAACAGAGCCGCAAGAAGGATCTCGGGCTGATGGCGATGGGCTACGGCAACGTGTATGTGGCACAAGTCGCCATGGGCGCATCGCCGCAGCAGACGCTCGATGCGTTCCGGGAAGCCGAAGCCCATGAAGGCCCGTCGCTCGTGATCGCGTACGGCCACTGCATCGCCCATGGCATCGACATGCGGCTCGGGCTTCGGCAGCAGAAACTCGCGGTCGACTGTGGCCACTGGCCGCTGTACCGGTTCAGACCGGCAGGCGAAGGGCCGGCCCGCGACGAGTTCGTCCTGGACTCCCTTCCACCATCGATCCCGCTGAAGGCCTACGCCTATAACGAGATCCGTTACAGAATGCTCGCGGACAGCAAGCCGGACGAAGCACGGCGGCTGCTCGATCTCGCGCAGGAGGACGTCAATCACCGGTGGCAGGTCTACGAGGACCTTGCACGCCGCTGTCACGTGCACCGTGTTTTGCCGAGGTCTGCGTGAACGTACAGGTTCCTTTGCCGCACGTCGTCATGCAGGGGCGCTTCACGTACACGCTGTATCGCCTGCAGCGGCCCTGACCAACCGACCAGATCGACGCTTGACATCTATGACGAATCGCCGCCGACCCGCAGATCGCGCACGCCCGTCGCGCACGAGCGAGAGTCCCTTTCGCCACATCCTCGTGCCGACCGATCTGACCGAACGCACTGAAAAGGCGCTGCAGCTCGCCAGTCAGCTCGCCCGGCGTGACGGCGGGCGCGTCACGCTGCTCCATGTGATCGAGACGATTCCCGGTCTGACCTTCGGGGAAGCCAGTCGTCTCTACCAGCGGCTCGAGCGCAAGGCGCGCAAACCGATGGATGCCCTGATCCGGCGTGCAGGTGCGGACGGCACGACCGCTTTGCACGCCTTCGTCTATGGCCGGCGCGCCGATGAGATAGTGCGATACGCGGCCGAACACGAGGTCGATCTGATCGTTCTCGCCTCGCATCGCGTCAAACCCACACGGGTGGATCGGGATTGGGGCACGATCAGCTACAAGGTCGGCATTCTGGCGCAGTGCCCGGTGCTGCTGGTCAAATGAGCACGGCCTGCACGCGCCCCGCGGCGCGGAGGGATCGGCAGAGCCATCGGGTTGGGATTGATCACTGTTACTCGTGGCGCAGCGCAGCCATCGGATCGACGCGCGAGGCGCGGCGCGCGGGGGCCATGCATGCCAGCGACGTCACCAGCAAAAGGGCAACTGCGACGGCGGCGTAGATGAATGGATCAAGTGGATCGGTCTCGTAGAGGAACGACGACATCGTGCGTGCGAACGCCAGCGCCGCGCCCAATCCCAGGGCGAGTCCGACCGCGGCAAGGCCGAGCGCGCCCGAGAGGATCATCCACACCACTGAGTGCACGCTCGCGCCCAGCGCCATGCGGACGCCGATCTCCTGGCGCCGCGCCGTCACGGATTGATGAATGATCCCGTAGACGCCGACGACAGCAAGAGTCAGCGCCGCGCCGGCCAGCGCCGCAAGGAGCAGCGTCTGCAGCGTGCGGACCGCCACGGTTTGCGCGAGTCGCTCGTCGGCCGTGACCACTCCGTATGGTGGCGCGGCCGGATCTATCGCGCGCAGTTCCGCACGAATCGCATCACGTAACGCGGCCGGATCGCCGATGGTCCTCACGGCGAGATCCATCTGGCCGGAGTAACCTGGCTGGAACATGGCCGGCATTGCCGGATCGTCGAGCCGCTGCCGCTTCATGTCGGCGATGACGCCGACGACGGTCGTCCACTCAGTGTCGCCGCCCCATCGCAGGCGCCGGCCGACCGGATCCTCTCCGGGCCAGAACGCACGTGCCATGGCTTCATTGATGACGCCTATCCGAGGTGCGTTGGGAGCCAGATCGCTCGCCCGGAGCAGCCGGCCCGCGAGCAGCGGGACGCGCATGGCTTCGAAGAACCCGGGGCTGGCGCGATCGCGAATGAGCGACGGCGTAATCTCGTCGCGCCGCGGCGGCCGCCCTTCGACGCTGATCGTCGAGTCGCCGTGCCGCTCGATGAAGAAGTCGGTGACGGCGCCCGCCGCCGCCACACCGGGCAGTGCGCGGATTCTCTCGAGAGCCTCCTGGAAATACGCCCCTCGGTTCCTGAACTTCTCCGACAGGTCGACCTGCAGGAGCAGCACGTTGCGGAAAGCGAATCCGCGATCGACGCTCTGAAGGCGCATGAAGCTGCGGATCAGCAGACCGGCTCCCGTCAGCAGGACGACGGCCAGCGCCATCTCGGCGATCACCAGTGCGTGACGCACGCGGCGGTTGCTCCGTCCTGCGAAGGCGCGCGGTCCGCCTTGCCGAAGCGCGTCGGCCGGGGTCGCCGTCGATACCATCCACGCGGGCAGCACTCCCGCAAGCACGCTGCACAGCAGCGCGACAGCAAGCGCGAACAGGAACACCTGTACGTCGAGCCGCACCGTCTCCATACGGGGCAGCGCGCCAGCCGTCCACGTCCTCAGCAGGGCCATCGCGAGAGTCGCGAACAGCAACCCGACGCCGGCGCCCATGAGACCCAGAACGAGACTCTCGGTCAGCGTCTGTCGAATCAGGCGGAAGCGGCTCGCGCCGAGCGCCGTCCGCAGCGAGAACTCATTGGCGCGTGCCGCGCCACGCGCGAGTGCGAGGTTCGCAACATTCGCGCACGCGATCAGCAGGACGAGGCCAACCGCCCCGAACAGCAGCCAGAGCGAGCGCGTCGTGCGCGAGCCGATGACGCGATCGGTCAGTGTCTCGATGAGAATGCCGCGCTCGGCGTTGTGCTCCGGGTAAGCATCGCGCAGGCGGGCGGCAATGGCGTTCATTTCCGTGCGAGCCGATTCGAAGCTGGCTCCAGGCCTCAGCCGCCCGATCACATTCAGCGGATCGCCATCACGGCTCTGCGGATCGGTCTGGATGGCCGTCCAGTTCGACATCACGGAGATGGGGCGCCAGAGCTGAACCTCCGCTCCCGGCAGCTGGAATTCCGACGGCATGACGCCGACGATCTGACAGGGCACGCGATCGACGTCGAGCGTGCGGCCAATCACACGCGAATCACTGGCGAACCGCTGCCGCCACAGTGCGTGGCTGATGACGATGGCGCTGTGTTCGTCGAAGTCCGCGGCTTCGAGGGTTCG
This sequence comes from Vicinamibacterales bacterium, assembly GCA_035537955.1. Classification (GTDB taxonomy): domain Bacteria; phylum Acidobacteriota; class Vicinamibacteria; order Vicinamibacterales; family 2-12-FULL-66-21; genus JACDCA01. The sequence continues at coordinate 21,143 of DATLLF010000181.1, forward strand.
GCCGAGAATCGGCGGCGTGCCGAGCAGCTGAAAGAAGCCGGGCCCCACCAGGGCGACTTGAATCCGCTCCGGCTCCTGTCCGCCGGTGACGGTCGCCCGCGTCACGTCCGTCCGTCGGTAGACGACCATGTCGGCGAAGGCGCGGCTCTGTTCCTTCCAGTCGCGAACGTTCAGGTACGAAGAGCCGTCGGTGAGATTCTGCCGCAGGTTCAGCGACCACAGGTAAGCAAGACGATCCGCTTCGCGGTAGGGCAGATCGCGCAACACGACCGCGTGAAGCACGCTGAAGATCGCCGTGTTGGCGCCAACGCCGACGGCCAGCGTCAGCACGGCGACCGCGACGAAGACCGGGGTCTTCAGGAGCGAGCGAAGAGCGTAGCGGAAGTCCTGCCGTAATGCGGTCATCTCAAAGGCGAATCCTATCCGCAACTGACAACGCGCGCACAGCGCACCGGCTGCATAATCATCGTCGATGAAACGGATTCTGGTCACTGGAGCCACAGGCAACATCGGGCGCGAAGTCGTGGCACAGTTGCGGACGACCAATAATCGGGTCCGGGCGATGACGCGGAGCCCGGCGTCCGCCAACCTGCCCGAGGGCGTCGATGTCGTGCGCGGTGATCTCACGTCGGACGTGCTCGATGACTGTCTCGCCGGCGTCGATGCGGTGTTCCTGGTCTGGACCGCACCGATCGCGGCGGCGGCGGCCGCGGTTCAGCGCATCGCGTCGCACGCCGAGCGCATCGTGTTGCTGTCTTCTCCTCATCGTACCGAGCACCCGTTTTTCCAGCAGCCGAACGCGCTGCGGGCCATCCACGCCGCCATCGACCAGATGGTCGAAGCATCCGGACTCCAGTGGACGGTGCTCCGTCCAAGTGTCTTTGCGCTCAATTGCC
>DATLLF010000182.1:0-16214 GCA_035537955.1 Vicinamibacterales bacterium
GATGTGGAGGACTACGACGTTTCCGCCTGCGGAGGCACGCACGTCGGCCGTACCGGCGCGATCGGCATCATCGTCGTAACGTCGTGGGAACGGTTCAAGGGAGGCACGCGAGTGGGATTCGTGTGCGGCGGGCGCGCGCTTCGCACGCACCGAAAGCTCCGGGATGTTTCCGTGACCAGCAGCAGGCTCCTCTCCATCCTGCCGGACGAGCTTCCGCAGGCGATCGAGCGGCTGCAAGCCGAGGCCAGGGACTCACGCCGCGCGAGCAAGGATCTGCAGTCGAGACTTGCGCGCCACGAGGCGCAGGCGCTCGCCACGGCGTCGACCAGCGGTCGTGTCATCACCGTCCTCGATGGGTGGGATCAGAACGGATTGAAGACCATTGCCTCGGCCATCGCGGAAACGCCCGGCCATATGGCCGCGTTGGTTGGATCCGCGGCGCCGTCCGCGATCGTCGTCGCACGGCATCCCGAGGTGACCGTCGACAGCGCGGCGATTCTCAAACAGGTGATCCAGAAATTCGGCGGAAAGGGTGGCGGCCGTCCGGAGCTGGCGCAGGGCGGCGGACTCCAGGGCGATCCCCAGGCGATCGTCGCCTACTTGCGCGAGCTGCTCTGAAGCTTGACGATCGACAGCCCCGCTTCACGAGCGACGTTCTCGTCGCGGTCGCCCGCAGCCTTCCTCAGCGCCGGCAGCGCCAGCGTGGCCTGAGGCTCGAACGATCCCAGTGCTGTCGCAGCGGCCGCGCGTACTTCCGGATCCTCGTCCTGCAGCGTTTCGATCAGCGCAGGCACGACCGACGGTCCGTCATCGTGGAGGATCCCGAGATACGTTGCGGCAACGGTGCGCACTCGCGGGTCGGTATCCGTGAGCCCCTGGAGCAGCAGCGGAACGACTGCCCGAGCATCGAGTGGTGCGCGCTCGCGCAGCTTGCCCAGCGACCGCACGGCCTCGCGACGCACCACCGGGTCCTCGCTCGAGGCGGCGAGCCGCAGCGGTGCGTAGGCGTCGCGTCCGAGGAAGCTGAGTGCAACCGCCGCTTCTTCGGTCAGTTCAGGATCCGGAAGCAGCGCGGCGGCGTCGGCGACGGCCGGTGACGCGGCCGTGCCCAGCATTCCGGCGGCCTTCAAGGCCGCTTTCTTCGTGGCGGTGTCCGCGGCTGGATCCTGGAGCGCACGCCTGATCTGCGGAAGCGCGGACGCACCGAGATCCTTGAGCTGACGCGCCGCTTCTTCCGCCACCTTCGGGTTCTGGCTGTGGAGGTGTTCGAGCCAGTTCCCCTCCACGACCTCCGCCGGTTCCGGTTTTGTCGGGGGGCGATAGCTCTCGCGGAAGTAGAACCCCGCCGCCACAACAGCGAGTGCGACCGCGGCGAAGTACACGCCCAAACGAGCCATCACAGGATCCATTGTATTTGGCGGACACGATCGCCAGCCTGCGGACGATTCCGCACGCAGCATGGAAATTCTCGCGGGCTCTCGCCGGATGCCTGAGCTCCGGCCCCCGTGCACTGCGGATTCCTTTGAAATTCTCGCGTCTGCCCCGGGCACGCCCGTTGCTCTGCCGGAAATCCGGCAATCACTTCTCAGGAAGGTGGAACAGGATGCTATTCGAGCAGCGGGTAGAAGCCGTACTGCAGCGCATACGACCCATGATGCAGGCCGATGGCGGCGACATCGAACTCGTCGAGGTGCAGGGCAAGATCGCCCGCGTACGGCTCATCGGCATGTGCGCGAAATGTCCGAGCGCCCACTTGACGCTGCACATGGGAGTCGAACGGGTGCTGCGCGCGGAAATCGAAGACTTCCAGGAACTGCAACTCGTTTGAGCCTCTGCGCTCTTCTCGGCGGCACGGAGCACCATGCAATCCTCCAAACAGTTCTCGCCGGATCAGGTCGTCATCGGCCACAGCCCGCGCATGCGCGCGATCTTCGCCTTTCTCAAGGTCGTGAGCCGCAGCGACAGCTACGTGACGATAACGGGCGAGAGCGGCACCGGCAAGGAAGTGATCGCGCGGATGCTCCACCATCAGAGTCAGAGGCGGCAGCAGCCCTTCGTAGCGGTCAGCTGCGCCCTCTTCTCGGAGACGCTGATCGAAACAGAGCTTTTCGGTCACGAGCGCGGCGCATTCACCGGCGCGGTCCGCGAGAAGCCCGGACGATTCGAGATGGCGCAGGGCGGCACGCTCTTCCTCGACGATCTCGACGACGTGCCCTTGTCGATGCAGGTCAAACTGCTTCGCGTGCTGCAGAACCGTGAAGTGGAGCGCGTCGGTGGCACGCGCCCGATCCCGACTGATGTGCGGATCATTTCCGGCGCCAAGCGCGATCTCAAACCGATGGTCGCCGAAGGGCTGTTTCGGAAAGACCTTTACTTCCGTGTGAACGTCTTGCCGATCGTGCTGCCCCCGCTGCGCGAACGGCGCGATGACATTCCTGTTCTGCTCGAGCACTTCCTCACCCGGTTCGCCCGCCAGCGCGGCATCGAAGTTCCGGCCGTCTCACCTGCGGTGCGCGACGCACTCTCCCGCTATCACTGGCCGGGCAACGTACGCGAACTCGAGAATGCCTGCGAGCGCATGGTTCAGACATGCACGTGCGGTACGGTCCGTACGGGGTGCGTCTCCTCGAGCATTCTCTTCGGGCTGTCGACGGCGGGCGACCCGCTGCCTCCCGCCCGCGAAACCCCGCTGGCACCGATCTGCCTGGATGATCGCCTGCGCGACGTCGAAGCGGGTCTGATCACATGGGCCCTCAAGATGACCGGCGGCAACAAGTCGAAAGCCGCGGCACTCTTGAGCATCAAGCGTTCGACACTCGGCGACCGTATTGCCCGCTGTGGCCTCGCAGAAGAACACACATGTATGGACGAGGATCCCGTCCATGCGCCGTCGGCCGCGTCGATCTGAATTGTGCGGCTCTCGGTCGCCGAATCAGCCCGCCGGCATCTGCGTCATGACGTCATCGGCGATACGTCTCCCTTCAGCGATGCAGGCGTTGACCGAAGGGCTGCGATACGAATTGCCCGCCACGTGGAGACCGGAGTGTCGACCGATTCTCTCGTCGATCTGCCCCAGCACCGATGCGTGGCCCGTCACGTACTGTGGTATGCCCACCGAGTGTCGGACAATGTGGACGAACTCGGGCGCTGCGATCACTCCCATGGTCGAGGCGAGATCATGGCGCACGGCCTCCAGCAACTGGTCGTCGTCGAGCGCGACCGCACCGCGGTCGCACGCGCCACCAATCATCACTCGCAGGAGCACCTTGCCTTCCGGTGCCCGATCGGGATAGATGCTGGTCTCCCAGAGGGTTCCGAGAATCCGGACGCTCTCATCGCGGGGGGCGAGAAAGCCGAAGCCGCGAAGTCCCTCACACACCTTGACTGCGCGCGCATCGTAGCCCAGGCTCACGACGGCGAGTGGTGCGGTGTCGATCTGCGCCAGGCGGACTGAAAGCTCAGGATCCAGCTGGCGGACGATTCGGCTGGTGGCCGACGACGGGCCGGCGAGGACGACGGCATCTGCTTCCAGCGTCTCGTCCGGAGTGATGACGTGGTACGACGCGCGTCCACGTCCCAGTGCGTCCCTCCGGTGAATCCCGACGACGGGCGAAGTAGTGCGAACGGCGCTGCCCAGTCTGGCGCAGAGCGCGTCGATCAGATCCGACATGCCGCCGACAAACGATGTGAGTCGCCCTGCCGGCGCGCCGGCGGGATCGTTCTTCGCGCGCATTCGCCGTGTCGCCAGCAGGGCACGGAACAAACTGCCGTGTTGATCTTCGAGCTGGCGCATCCGCGGAAAGCAGGCGCGCAGTGAAAGCGCACGGGAATCGCCGGCAAAGATGCCGGACACCATCGATCCAACGAGGACGGTCGCTGCTTCGCTGCCGATTCGCCGTTCGGCAAATCGATGAATCGACTCGTCATCGTCCTGGCGTCGAGCGGCGAAGGGTTCCAGCGCCAGCCGCAGTTTGCCTCCTGGCGTCAGCAGCCCCGAGCGCACAATGCCGAGCGGCGACACGGGGACTTCGTGGAGCAGTCCCTTCCGAAAGATGAACCGTCGCCGCGCCGTATCGTGGCTTGGCTGCAATCGACGGTCGAGATCGAGGGCGCGCACGAGCGCCAGCGTCGCCGGCGCGTTGTCGAGGAATCCATCCGGCCCGGATTCGCAAAGATACCCTTCGATCCGCTGCGTCCCGATATTGCCGCCGGTCCGGTTCGCGCTCTCGAGGACGACCACCTCCAGCCGCGGATCCCGCGCCTTCAGCATCCAGGCCGTGGATAGCCCGGCGATGCCGGCGCCGGCAACGACGACGCGCCTCATGCCGCTCCAGCGGTCAACACCGAAGCGGGCGACGTGACCAGCCGGGTCGGGCTGCGCTCACGCGCGACACTGATACGCACCAGCCGCGCCAGCGCATCGATGAACAGGGGGTTGGTGTTCAAGGCCTCGGGTCGGAAATAGCCGGTGATGCCGGCCGTACGCGCGGCGTCGGCAAACAACATGTCCACCTCGTACAGCGTCTCGATGTGATCGGACACGAATGAGAGCGGCACGACGAGCACGTCCCTGACGCCTTCTCTGCCGAGGCTCAGGAGCGTCTCCTCGGTGCCCGGCCCGATCCAGCGCACGGGGCCCGTTCGCGACTGATAGGCCAGCAGTTGGCGGTTCGGCAGGCCCAGACGCTCCAGGACGCCGCGCCGCGTCGCTTCGATGTGGATCACGTACGGATCGCCCGCCTCGATGAACTTTTGCGGGAGCCCATGCGCGCTGAACAGAATCACGGTTTCGGCTCTGGCCGCGACGGGAATGCGCGCCCACGCCGCGCGAACCGTGTCCGTCAGTGCATCCAGATAGAGAGGATCGTCGGCGTAATGATCGACATGCGTGATGTCGAAGACTGCCTGCTGTCCGAAGACGGCGGCCAGCGTCCGCTCGAACTCGCCGCGAGATGAGCCGGTCGTCGCCTTTGAATAATGGGGAAAAAGCGGAACCGTCACGATTCGGCGGATGCCGGCGGCGGCGATCGCCTCCAAAGCATCCGAGGCGGTCGGCGTCGAATACCGCATCGCAATGAACACGCGAAACGCTCTGGCCTGCCGGCCCTCGTTCAGGCGCGCCTCGAGGGCGTCGGCCTGTGCGCGCGTAATGCGAAGCTGCGGTGAGCCTCCGCCGATACGCTCGTAGTTCCGCCGCACGGACGGCCCGCGAAGCTTCGCGATGAGCCGCGCGAACAGCGGCTGGACTGTCGCGCCGAAGGGCAGCTCGATGATCTCCCGGTCCGAAAACAGGTTGACGAGAAATGGCTCGACCGCCGCCAGATCGTCGGGGCCGCCAAGATTGAAGAGGATCACGGCTGTCTGTTCGCTCATGTGCGTCTGGCCCCTCTCAGATGGTCCTGGAAAATACCGGCCGTTCGGCCGAATGCCTCAGATAGCTGTCGAAAACCATGCAGATGTTTCGAACGAACAGCCGTCCGCGTGGCGTCACTTCGAGCGCCTCGGGTGACACCTCGAGCAAGCCGTCGGCGACGGGCCCACCAGGCGATCGAAGCTCTTCGAGCTCGCGCGCGAAATAGAGATCGAAATCGACGTCGAACCGCCGCCCGGTGACGGCACGCTCGACGCGGAAGTTGCACATGAGTTCGGTGATGACGTGGCCGCGCAGGCGATCGTCGAACGTGAGCGCGTATCCGCGCTCGATCGGGAAGTGTCCGTTGTCGAGCGCGCGGTAGTACGACGAGAGCTTCCTGGTGTTCTGCGCGTAGGCACCGGCCACGTCGCCGATCCCGGAAACGCCCGCCGCGAGCATCGTCGCTGCTCGCCGGTTGGTGTAGCCCATGAAATTTCGAAACAGACGCCGCTCGCGGGCGGCAATCGCCAGCTCATCGTCCGGGCGCGCGAAATGATCCATTCCGATCGCCGTGTAACCGGCGTCTCCGAACGCGTCCACTGCCGCACCGATCAACTCGACCTTCAGCTCTGCGTCCGGGAGTTCCGATGCATCGATGCGCTTCTGATGGGGACGTAACCAGGGCACGTGCGCATACGAATAGATCGCCACACGATCCGGCCGCATCGCCACGATCGACGCCAGCGTCTTCTCGAATCCGGGCAGCGTCTGTCGCGGCAGGCCGTAGACGAGGTCCAGATTGATCGACGGGAAGCCGGCGCGACGGGCGAAGTCGAACAGATCCCGTGTCGCCGCCGCCGATTGCCGGCGTCCGATCGCCTCCTGCACGTCCGGGTTGAAATCCTGAACGCCCATCGACAGGCGATTGAACCCGAGGGACCGCAGCACCATCAACTGCTCACCGGTCGTCACGCGCGGATCGATCTCGATGGCCTGTTCCGCCGTTTTTTCGATGTCGAAGTAGCGGGTGACCGTCCCGTGCAGCGCAGCCAGCTGCCCGGACGTCAGGAACGTAGGCGTCCCACCACCCCAGTGGTGCTGGACGATGCGGCGGCGTTTGCCGAGATGACCGGCGAGCAGCGCCAGCTCACGTTCGAGATAGCGCAGGTATTGCGAGGCGAGGTCCTGCGTACGGCCAACGATCATCGTGCAGCCGCAGTACGTGCACTGCTCAGCGCAGAACGGCAGATGAACGTAGAGCGAGACCGGATCGGTGGTGCCGGCCAGCATCTCGAGCCGGTGCCGGTACGCCGGTTCGTCGAAGCGCTCGTCGAACTGGACGGCCGTCGGGTAGGACGTGTAACGCGGCCCTGGACGGTCGTAACGTTTGATCAACGAGGCGGCATCGGCCGTCTTCATCGGCGAGCACGATCACAAACGCCGTGCCGCCGTGTGCACAGGCGAAATCACCAGCTATCCCGAGGCGCCGGCCACGTTTTGCGGAGCATTGCGAAACGGGCGATTGCCGAATTTTCGGCACCGCCCGTGAAAATTTCCGCAAGGGCAACGCGCTGACGCCGTCGAAAGCCTGCCGGATTTCCGGCGGCCAGTCTGTACACCTCTTGATATCGCGCGAATCACTCCAGATTCATCGGGGCACAGCCCTTGCTCAACCGTCATCCGGCCCAGTCATCTCGCGTCGGCAAGGAGGCCACATGACGCGGTTCGCGCGGATCTCACAACTGACGGTTGCGGTGACAGTCGCACTGGTCGCCTGGACGGGCGCGGTGCTTCTGGTCGCTGCGACTGCGCCCGTCGAGCAACAGCGTCCGACCACGAAGGCCGTCGCCACGTCCGTCCCCGACAGCGCGACGCCGCGCCCAGGCTACGTCGGCGACGCGAAATGCGTCGAGTGCCACGAGGACGAGACCAGGAAGTACCTGGAAACCCCTCACGCGAGAGCAAAGAACCCGCGCACGCCGGCCGCCGCGCAATCGTGCGAGAGCTGCCACGGCCCGGGGCAGAAGCACGTCGAAACCGACGGCGAAGGCCCGATCCTGAACCCCGCGAAGATGAAACCACGTGAGGTCAGTGAGACCTGCACGACGTGCCACAACCGGACCGAGCACGCGATGTGGTCGGGCGGCAAGCACGATTCCCGCAACATGACCTGCGTCACCTGCCACAGCGTGCACGCACCGAAGTCCGAGAAGGCGCAGTTGAAGACGGCAACGCAGCAGGAGACGTGCGTGCAGTGTCACAAGACGGAGGTCAGCAAGCTGCACCGCACCTCGCACATGCCGGTTCGTGAAGGAAAGATGGAGTGCTCGACCTGCCACAACCCGCACGGCTCGCAGAACGTGAAGATGCTGCGCGCGGGCAACTCGATCAACGAAGCGTGCGCGAGCTGCCATGCGGAGAAGCGCGGTCCATTCCTGTGGGAGCACGCGCCCGGCCGCAACGATTGCGTCACCTGCCACGACCCGCACGGGTCCAACAACGAACGGATGCTCGTGTCGAGAGTGCCGATGCTCTGTCAGCGCTGTCATGTGCATTCACGCCACCCGGCGACGGTGTACGACAACACGCAGCTCACCGTCAGCAAGAGCAATCGGATCGTGGGGCGCGCGTGTCTCAACTGCCACTCGCAGATTCACGGCTCGAACCATCCGAGCTCCGGCAAGGTCTTCATCAGGTAGTGCGGAGGAGAATCGACATGCGCGCCCGAATCCTCTGTTTCACAGGAGCCCTCGCGGTCCTTCTGTCCGGACCGACGTATGCGCAGTCAGGAGCCGTGGCGACCCCGACGCCGCCCGTGCCGCAGCGTGACATTCCGGTCGCAGCGTCGACGCCCAGTCTCGGCCGCGTCGACTTCGGCCTCCGCGGTGACAACCTGGAGGGTGACCGCGCGCGCTACAACCGCTTCCGCGACCTTCGTGACGGCGCGTTCGTGGACCGTTTCAAGCTGGCGAAGGAGACGGCCAGCTGGGCTTTCCTTGGACGAGCCGAGAACGTCGGCTACAAGGATCAGCGGTTCTTCGGAGAGTACGAATCGTTTGGCCGCCTGAAGGCGGGATTCCTCTGGGACCAGATTCCGCTGTTCATCAGCGGCGATACGCGCTCGCTTCAGAGCAATACCGGTAACGGCGTGCTCGTGATCGACGACGCGATCCAGCGGTCGATCGAGAACACGACGGTGGCTGCCGACAAGACTTCGCGGCTGTCGAACGCGATGCTGACCGCGCCGGGCTTCGATCTGGAGAGCTGGCGCCACACCGCGCTGTTCGATCTGTCGTATTCGGCCAGCCGTTACACCGACCTCAAGTTCAACCTGACGAACACGCAGCGCAAGGGAGCAAACCTTCAGAGCTTCGGCATTCTCAGCTCGCCGGGCGGCGCTCCCGCGCAGGAATTGGCGATTCCCATGGACAGCCGGACCACTGACATCGAGGCCATGGTCGAGTACGCGAATGCTCGCGGCCTCGTCACGGCTGGCATGAACGCATCGTGGTTCGACAACAGCATCCCGACCGTGCAGTTCGATAACCCGCTGCGCATCACCGACGGCGCGGGCGGAAACTCATCGAAGGGCCTGGCGCCGACATGGCCGTCGAACAACCGCGTGTCCTTCGTCGCCAACGGCACGTACAAGTTACCCGCCCGTACGCGGGCGCTCGCCGCCATTTCCATTGGCCGAGCCAATCAGAACGAGGATCTGGTACCGCCCACCATCAATACTGCGCTCGTCGCGCCGCCGCTCTTCCGGCGGACCGCAGAAGCGCAGGCGGACATCGTGTCGATGGTCTACGGGATCAACTCCCGGCCGGTCGAGAACGTCTGGCTGAACGCGCGCTACCGCTACTACGACTACGCGAACAAGACACCGCACTTCGAGGCCCAGCAACTCGTCGGAGACGCCGCGCTCGGTACGGCATTGTGGGAAACGGAACCGCTGAGCGTCAAAAACCAGATGCTCGATCTCGATGCCTCGTTCACGCCGATCGATCACTTCGCCTTCGGTGTGGGGTATGCACGGCGCGACGACCGCCGCACCTTCCGGATCTTCGAAGACACCGCCGAGGATACCTTCCGCGTGTCGGTCGACAGCACCGGCAATGCGTTCTATTCGCTTCGCGTGAAATATGAGTTCTCGACGCGCGACGGATCCGGCTTCGAGCCGGAGCTGCTCGAGGAAGTCGGCGAGCAGCCCGACATGCGGCACTTCGATGTCGCCAACCGCGATCGCACCCGGGTGACAACGCTGCTTACCCTCACACCGCTCCCCTGGCTGAATGTGAACGGTTCAATTGCTGCCGGCCGCGACGATTACAAGGACACCGGCTTCGGCCTGCGCGACAACAGGAATCGCAGCTACGGGATCGGTTTCGACGTGTCGCCGCTGACAACCGTGAATGTCGGCGCGAGTTATCAGCGCGAGAAGTACAAGGCGAATCAATATTCGCGCTCCGGCGACAACACCCCCGCACAGTTCAACAATCCCGACCGCGACTGGTCGCTGGATACCGACGACAGAGTCAATACGACAACGGCGTATGTCGACCTGCTGAAGATATTTCCGAAAACCGACGTCCGCGTGTCGTATGACCTCAGCGACGGCAAGGTCACCTACGTGTACGGTGTGGCGGCAGAAAAGGTCCTCTTCCCGACGACGCCGCTCGCCCAGCTGCCGCCGGTGACCAACCGCATCAACGCGGTCCGCGCAGAGATGCAGTACCTGCTGCGTCAGAATGTCGCGCTTGGGGCCGGGTACTGGTTCGAGGATTACAACGTCGATGACTTCTCGCTGAATTCCGACGTCATCAACACGCTGAACATCGGCACGGCGACGATCTATTCGGGGTATCTGTACAGGCCGTACACCGCACACACGGTCTCGTTGAGAATGACGTATCTCTGGTAGGCGGGATGCGTGCGCAAGACACTCATCGGCGCGACGTGCGTGGCGATTCCTGCTGCTGCCTGGCTGCTGGCAAGCCCGGGCGATGCCTCAGAGAGCCGCGCCGCCATTCCTCCGGCGGCGCTCCAGGCTCCCTCGCAGGCGAAGGAGCCGCCACCACCGTTGCGCGTACAGGTCCCCCCTCCACCCTTTTCTGAAGGCATTTTTCCCTGCTCCGACTGCCACAACGAGAAGGATCTGCCAGCGAACCCCACGCGCAGGACGCTCGTTGACGCGCATGACGACATCGTGCTGAAGCACGACCAGGAACACCGCTGGTGTCTGGACTGCCACGACCGCGCAAACCGCGACCAGCTGCACCTCGCGAGCGGCGAGGCGGTGCCGTTCGCCGAGTCGTATCGCCTGTGCGGTCAGTGCCACGGAGAGAAGTATCGCGACTGGCGCGTCGGCGTCCACGGGCGCAGGGTGGGGCAGTGGAACGGCGCGAAACAATATCTGCTGTGCGTGCACTGTCACAACCCGCACGAGCCGCGGTTCAAGCCGTTGCCGCCGAAGCCGGCGCCCAACCGGCCTGAGCCTTACCGGAAGCACTGACAGGAGCAGCTGTGGAGAACGATCCGCCGAAGGCGACCCGGCGAGAGTTCGCGACGTGCGCAGCCGCAGCCGCGGCGGGGTTTCTGATGACCGCCTGCGGGCCGCGGCGTCTGCACGAAGTGCCGCGGAAACAGCTGCAGCAGATGGTCCGCGACATGGAACGGGAATACTCGCAGAAGTACGGCGAGCAGGTCACGGTTTCCGACGCCGGGCCGATGGCGGACGTTCTCTTCGCCTACGCGCTCGACATCTCGCGTTGCATCGGGTGCCGCCGCTGCGTCTATGCGTGCGTCGAGGAGAACAATCAGTCGCGGGACCCGCAGGTGCAGTGGATCCGGGTGCTGCAGATGGACAAAGAGCACGGCATCGATTTCGAGCATGCGGATCCCTACTACCAGCCGGATCAGGTCCCGGAGGACGGCCACTTCTACGTGCCGGTGGCCTGCCAGCACTGCCGCAACGCGCCGTGCACGAAGGTCTGTCCCACCGGCGCCACGTGGACCGAAAAGGACGGCATCGTCGTCATCGACTACGACTGGTGCATCGGATGCCGGTGCTGCATGGCGGCGTGTCCGTACGGGGCGCGGCAGTTCAACTGGCGGCAGCCGTCGATCCCCGAGGGCGAGCTGAATCCGTCGATGCATTACCTCGGCAACCGTCCGCGCCCGAGAGGCGTCGTCGAGAAATGCACGTTCTGCATCCAGCGCGTGCGCGCCGGACGTTACCCCGCCTGCGTCGAAGTGTGCCCTGTCGGCGCGCGCAAGTTCGGCAACCTCCTGGATCCGGACAGCGAGATCCGCTACATCATCGATCACAAGCGCGTGATGGTGCTGAAGAAGGAGCTGAACACGATGCCGAAGTTCTTCTACTTCTACGGAACGTGAGGCCGGGCGTGACCAGCGTTCAACGTTTCGCGCGGTTCGTAGCCGGCAGCATCCGGAGCGCCCTGACCGGTCCGGTGCAGTACTGGGCGTGGATCGGGTTCCTGCTGCTGCTCATCGCCTCAGGCGTGCTGGCCTACCTCGACCAGCTGACCGTCGGTCTCGCCATGACGGCGATGCGCGACCAGGTGAGCTGGGGGTTCTACATCGGCAACTTCACGTTCATGGTGGGCGTCGCCGCGGCGGCGGTGATCCTGGTCATACCGGCGTACGTCTATCACTGGAAGCCGATCCGCGAAATCGCAATTTTCGGCGAGCTGCTGGCCGTGAGCTCGATCGTCATCTGCATCCTGCTCGTGATGGTGGACATCGGCCGTCCGGAGCGCTTCTGGCACATGATGCCGTTGATCGGTCACCTGAACTTCCCGCGCTCGCTCCTCGCGTGGGACATGATGGTGCTGAATCTGTACCTCCTGCTCAACCTCGTCGTCGTGGTGCACATCCTCTACCGCACGTGGTGCGGGCGCGCCTATTCGAAGGCCTTCGTCGTACCGCTCGTGCTGTTCTCGATTCCGGCAGCGATCGGCATCCACACGGTGACCGCGTTCCTCTACAACGGGCTCTCCGCACGTCCGTACTGGAACGCGTCGATTCTCGCGCCGCAGTTTCTCGCATCCGCGTTCAGCTCGGGTCCCGCGATCCTGCTGGTCGTCCTGCAGGTGCTCAGGCGCTTCACGCGCTTCGAAATCAGGGACGAGGCGCTGTGGAAGATCGGCGAGCTGATGGCCTACGCGGTCTTTTTGAATCTCTTCCTGCATGGCGCCGAGGCATTCAAGGAGTACTACTCGGGCACGGAGCACCTCCTCTACACCCGCTACTGGTTCCAGGGACTCGACGGACATCGAACGCTGGTGCCGTACGCGTGGGCCGCGGTCTCGTTGAATCTGCTCGCGCTGTTCCTGCTGATCATGCCGGCAACACGGCGCAACGTGATCACGCTGAACATCGGGTGCCTGGCAACCTATGCCGGGTGCTACATCGAGAAGGGGATGGGACTGATCATTCCCGGTTTCACGCCCTCCACGCTCGGCGAGATCTACGAGTACTCGCCGACGTGGATCGAGGTGCGGGTCGCCGCTGGCGCGTTCGCTGTCGGGTTCCTCGTGTTCACGGCGCTGCTGCGAGTCGCGGTGCCGATCCTGCTCGGAGAGTCGCGCCTGGAGCCCGCGCAACAGCCCGTCCCAGCCGTGCCGACTCCTGTGCTGGCGGCACCGGCACCTCAGGTTCAACTCTGATTCTGTGAAGGAGTACGACTATGGTCGACCGAGAGAAGGTGCTCGCGGTGCTCACGAAGCGCTTTCCGCACGCCGCGGTCCCGGATGTCGCGGCGGCTGCCAACGCGATCGTCGGCCTCGAACCCGACTGGGAGGAGGTGACGGACCGTGAAGGCGAGCTGGGCTATCACTACGCCGCGTCGTGCAGCGACATCTGCTACATCGCCCAGCAGGCCGAACGCGGAGACACCTTTCGTCTGTTTCGCAAGCGCGCCCCACTGCGGCGGTGATCCGTGTTGACGACGTGATGGAAGTGCGGGACGCCAAGACAACTGTAGTCGTGTCACTCGAGGGAGATCATGAAAAAGACGATGCTCGCAATTGCTGCTGTCGCCGCTGTGCTGCTGACGACAGCGCCCCTGTTCGCTCAGGCGAGCAATGACAAGGGCATGCAGGTGTTCCGCGCGCAGAAGTGCACGCAGTGCCACTCGATCGCCGGTATCGGCAACAAGAAGGGCGCCCTGGACGAGATCGGCAGCAAGCTGACGCCCGCCGAAATCAAGGCGTGGATCACGGATCCGGATGGCATGCGCGCCAAGACCCAGCCGGCGCCGACGCGCAAGCCGGTCATGAAGAAATTGGCGATCCCCGCCGGAGATGTGGACGCGCTGGTCGCAATGCTGAAGGACCTGAAGAAGGCGTAGCGGGTGGCGTCGTCAGCGGCTGAACGCGGCGAGGATCTCGACGGCCAGATCTGCGATCCAGTTCACCGTGGCGGCGGGGACGACGAAATCGTTCGCCAGCATCGAGAACGCCAGCGTCTCGCCGCCCCTCGTCTTCACGTATCCCGAGAGCGATCGGACGTTGGCGATGGAGCCGGTTTTGGCAACCGCGTTCCCTTCGGCAAGGCTGCGCCGCATCCGGCTCGAGATCGTGCCGTCCTTACCCGCGATCGGCAGCGTCGATTCGAACGCCTCGCGGTGGCGAGGATCGTTGTGCATGCGGGCGAGGATCGTTGTGACCGTGGAAGGAGCGACGTAGTCGTAGCGCGAGAGTCCGGAACCATCCGACATGACGTAGCTGTCGGTGGGGATCCCCCATGCGGTAAAGGTTTCAGCCGCAGCCCGCCGCCCGGCGTTCGTCGTTCCGAGCCCGCCGCCCGCGGCGCCGATCGCCTTCAGCAGCGTCTCCGCGTACTGGTTCTGGCTCACCTTCATGAGCACCGTCGCGACGTCACGCAGCGGGGGCGATGGCGTGCTCGCGAGAGTTCGACGCTCGCCCGAGTTCCCATCCGTCAGTTCCGCCGCGACGTCGTCAATGTCCGCGGCTTCGCCCACCACCGTGATCCCTCGTGCGATGAGTGCGTCCTTCAGGCCCTGCGCGAAGAACAGCGTCGGATTTATCACCGCCACCGTGTCGGTCGTGGCCGACGCACCGAGTGGGATCATGCCTGAGACTTCGATGACGGGGCGATCGATGCGTCGCGTGACGCTCACTGTGCCGCGGGCCGGACGTTCGCCGGCCGCGATGGTCCTCACGCGATTCACCAACGTGAGCCCGCTGCCCGGCGAGAGCTGAACGATGGCCGGATCACCGGCCGCCGCGCCGGGTGCAACGACGAGGTCCGCGGTGTTCTCGTTGTACTGGAGCGCGCCGATGGGAGCGGCGTAGTCCGCCTCGAGATAGTCCCACGACCACCCCGCGCCGATCCCGTCATCGTCGAACGCCTGGTCGTCGCCGATGATGCGGCCCTCGATGGTGGTGATGCCGGCACCGCGCAGCACCGCAGCCCACTCGTCGAACACCGTCTGGTTGCGCTTGTTGCGCGTGCTGATCGTCGGATCCCCGTTGCCGCGGACGATGAGGTCTCCCTGCAGCGCGCCTTCGACAATGGCCGCCGTCGTTTCGAGCGTGGTGGAGAAGCGGTAGTCCCACCCGAGGCGCTCTGCCGTTGCGGCGAGCGTGAGGATCTTCATGTTCGACGCCGGCATCATCAGCTTGCCGGCGTTCAGCGCGAACAGGACGTCGCCGCGATCGAGCGATCTCACTTCGACACCCCACACGCCGCGCGACATGACCGGAGCGTTGAAGACCGTCGAGAGCTGCGACTGTAGATCGCGGAGTGCCGCCGTGGACGCCTTCGTGGAAAGTGGCTTGTCGGGCGCAGCCTGCGGCGCCCCGTGCGCGGCGCAGCCGACGGTGCCTGTCAGCGCCAAGGCGGCCACCGCCCAACGGGCCTGGCGAAGCCAGGCTTTTCCACGTGTTTTTGGCGTCAAGCTAACCCTTGCCGATCCAGCAATTTGCGCCAAATGGGGACAGGCCCCTTATGGGGCCTGTCCCCCTCCGGGGCTCCCTCCCGCGCGGTCACTTCAGGGTGTCCAGAGCCTTGATGATCTCGTCGAGCGTGGATCCGGCGAGCTTCGCGGCGCCGGACGCACCCTTGCGGATGCCGTAGGCGTCGCTCCCCGCCTTTAGGAATGTGACTTCCTCCTCTTTCTTCCCCTCGTCGAACTTCAAGGTGAAGATCCCTTCCTGCTTCGCGTCTGCCGCCGGCTTGTCGACGAACGAGTCGGCGCGCGCGGAAGTCAAAGCGGAAAGCAGCGCGTCGACCTTTGCGCCGTCGACGTCCTTCGTCGAGGGCGAGGTCTGCTTCCATTTCTGTTCCTCTTTGCCGTCCTTGTCTTTCACGGCCGTCTTCTCGAACACCAGCGACTCGCCGCCGCGCGCGACCTGGATCCGTGTCGTATTGAACGCGCGCGCATCGAAGAGATCCTTCTGCCGGTATTCACCGGCCTCCTTCTTCAGATCCTCGAGCAGGTTCGCCTCGATCGTGAAGACCGCCGGCTTGGACCCGTCCTTCGCATAGACGTTGCCTTCTTCCGCCTTCCCGCCGACCAGCAGGGACGCCCGTGAGGAGCCGCTGCCGATGCGGACCGAAGCGGCAGGCTTGTCGAGCCCGTACTCCTTCAGGTCGGCGGGCTCGGCGGCCGCCAGCGATTTCATCTGCAGCCCGTTGACGCGCGCGATCAGCGATTCGATCGCGGCCGCGTCAGAACGTGGGACAGCCGGCTGCGTCAGCTCCCAGCTTCCATTCACCTTTCCGAATTTCAACGTGCGGTCGGCCGTCGCGATCTCGAGTGAATCCACCTTGTCGCGATCGATCTTCAGCGCGGTCTTGTCGCGAAGGTCGAAGG
>DATLLF010000183.1:0-16273 GCA_035537955.1 Vicinamibacterales bacterium
TTTTTGAAGTTTGAAGTTTGAAGTTTCCTGAAAAATGCACTTCGAAGACCGTGTCGCGATCATCACCGGAGGCAAGCGAATCGGCGCGTCCGTCGCGCTTGAACTCGCCTCTCGCGGGATGGACGTCGCGATTGCCTACAACCGCTCGGCGCAGAATGCCGCTGACACGATCGCGCGCGCGGGACGGTTCGGCCGAAAGATGGTTGCGCTGCAGGCCGACCTTGCCGACGTGGCGCAATGCCAGCGGCTGGTCGATGACGCGACGAACCAGTTCGGGCGTCTCGACGTTCTGATCAACATGGCGTCTGTCTATCGCGAAGTTCCGCTCGACGATACCGACGCTGCCGTCTGGGATTCGGTGGTGAACGTCGACCTGCGCGCGGCGTTTCTCTGCTCGCGCGCGGCAATCCCTCACATCCGGCGCGGCGGTACGGGCGGACGCCTGATCAACTTTGCCGACTGGATCGCAGCGAGCGGGCGTCCGCGCTACAAAGGATTTTTGCCCTACTACGTGGCCAAGCAGGGCGTGATCGCACTGACCGAGGCGCTCGCGCTCGAACTCGCGGAAGATCACATCCTCGTGAACGCGATTGCTCCCGGGCCCATCCTCGCACCACCCGGAACGTCGGACGCTGAACTCGCTTCTGTCGAAGCGGCGACGCCGCTCGGGCGATGGGGAGGAGAAGCCGAAATCGTGAAGGCGGTTGTGTTTCTGATCGAATCGGACTTCGTGACGGGCGAGACGATCCGCGTTGATGGTGGCCGGCATCTTCGCTGAGTGCAACGCACTACACACATCCGTTTCCCGTCTATAGCCCTCGCCCACAAGTCTTTACCGGTCCGCTACTTACCAGGCACGCCACGCCGGCAAAGTATTTGCTGCTCGTTATGGCGGAGGCATTGGAATGGGGACTGGTGAAAAGGGTGATGGATCGCGTTTGCGGGATCAAGTCGATCTCGTCCTCTATGTGCACGGAGACTCGCCGAAGACGCGAGCGGCGCTCCGCACCATCGAGGAAGCCATCTCCGGCTTTTCTCCTGAGCACGTCAGACTGACGATCTGCGACCTGTCGAAGCAACCCGCTGATGGCCTCGCCGAAAAGATCACGATGACGCCGGCCCTCGTGCGGCGCTCGCCTGCTCCGCGCACGTTCATCCTCGGTCAGATCACGAATCCGGACGTGCTGGAGCTCCTCGAGTCGTCCGGCGAGAAGGCGACCTGACCGCTCACGCTCCGCTGAAGAGGACGCGCATGGAGTCCAGCGCGCCCGTGAGCTCCTTGCGATCGCGTGCGAAGCAGAATCGCAGATAGCCCTCGCCGTAGCGACCGAAATCCACGCCGGGCACGCATCCGATGCGCCCCTTCGAGATCAGAAACTCGGTCATCGCCCACGACTGTGACGCCGCCGCAATTCCCGCGGGCGCTTTCCATTCCGGGTTGATGCGCAGGAACGCGTAAAAAGCACCCTTCGGGGGATCGCCGCTGAACACGTGGCCGGCCGCGTCGCGAATGCCGTCATAGAACAGATCACGGCGGCACCGCAGCTCTTTCCGGAACCCGTCGATCGGTTCCTGCGAGCCCTCGAGTGCGCCGATGCCGCCGAACTGCACCACTGACGCAATGTTGCTCGCCGAGTAGAACAGCACTTTCTTCATCCGATCGCGCAGGGCGGCATCCTTCGCGACGACGTAACCGAGGCGCAGCCCGGTCATCGCGTACGACTTGCTGAACGTGAACAAGGAGATCGTTCGGTCGTACATCCCCTCGAACGACGCAGGGCTGAGATGCTCTCCCTCGAACACGACGTCTTCGTACGCCTCGTCGGAGATGAGCCACAGATTCCGCTCGCGACACAGTGCCCCGATGCGTGCGAGATCTTCGCGCGTCAGTACACCCCCCGTCGGATTGTTCGGAGAGTTGATGTAAATCGCGCGCGTCTTCGGCCCGATGCGGCTCGCGAGCTCGTCGAGGTCGTAGCCCCAGCCGAGATGCTCGTACAGCGGGCAGGGCACGGGCACGCCATGCGCCGAGAGGATGTTGCCAGCCGCCGGCGGCCATTCCGGGTCCGGAACGATTACTTCGTCGCCAGGTTCGAGCAGCCCCTGGCAGATGATGTAGAGCGCATGGATGCCGCCGGTCGTCACCATCACGTCCTCGGCGGATCCGACGGGAATGTGGTTTTTCTGGCGCAGCTTTTCCGCGAGCAGATCCAGCAGCCGCGGAAGCCCGGTCGTCTGCAGGTAATGACTGCGATTCTCGTCGATCGCCCGGTGCATCGCCTGCTTGACCGTAGCGGGCGCGTCGAAGCTCACGTCCCCCTGATCGAGGCGGAACGGATCCTTGACGCTGTACATCATGTCGCGGATCCGAATGATGCCGGAAAACGGGACGGAGTCGAGATACACACCCATATGGTTGAAATGCTATCCCCTCGTGCACGCACGGCGACGAAAACGGCGGCGGGCGCGACGCCTCACGCCGCGGCGCTCACGAGCGACATGATCTTGCGGAGCGTGACGGCCGCTCGCCCGAGGGGCAGATTGCTGATGTAGAAGTGACGGACGCCAGCCGAAGCGAGCACTCTGACCGACCGCGCGCACACCTCCTCCGGCGACGCGCCTTCCGCAAACTCCCGCTTCAGTTGTTCGGCAGGTACCGGCAAGTAGCTGTTGAGTGCGGTCAGCGTTCGCTCGTTGGCGGAGCGATAGTAGAAAAGCCCGAACAGCCCTGGCGTCTCCAGGCCGCGGCGCGCAGCCTCCGCCAGGAATCGCTCGACGCCTGCAACGGCGTGATGCGACACGACCTGCGTCAGGTAGAACTCTGCGTTCGCATCCTCGTCGAGCAGGTGCCCGACCTGTGACGCGCAGTCACCGTGAGGATTCGCCCAGCCGCCGAGCGTCAGTGCCGGCACGCGTGCGCGGATCTGTTCGCGCAGCTGCCAGGCATGCTCGACGCAGCGCGGCAGCCCGACATTCTTGTCGCCACCCAGCACGACGAGCGCGTCGAAGCCCTGTTGCTGCGCGCGGTCCGCATACGCCAGGCAGTACTCGAGCGGGTGCTTGCAGGTCAGGAACGGCACGACGGCAGAGCGCGGCGCGTCGCTGCCGAGATTGATCGAGAGGTGTCGCAGATTATCTTCCTCTTTCAGGCCGACCGCGCTGTCGGTGAGAAAGACGTACGTGCCGGCGCGCGTGAGGCTGCGAACCGCATGATACGTGTCGATCCACGCGTTCATGCTCGCCGCGGTTTCGAGTTCCGCACGCGGCGGACGGAGTTCGGCGGCAACGACTGACGTGACCGAGGTAAGCGACTCGAGAAGCGTGGACACCCACGCCAGTATACTGAACCGGTCGATGCACTCGTTCTCGCCGCAGCCCTCCATCCGCCTCACCGCGACGCCTTCTCCGGTCGAAGAGCTGACATCGCTGCGCCGGGCGCTTGGCGGCGGCCCGCGGCTGCTGATCAAGCGCGATGACGCGTTGACCTTTGCGTTCGGCGGCAACAAGGTCCGCAAGATGCAGCTCGTGGCGGCGGACGCGCAGCGTGCCGGAGCCGACACGCTCATCACGGCAGGCGGCGTCCAGTCGAATCACGCCCGCGTCACAGCGGCCGCCGCGGCGAAGCTGGGGATGCGATGCATCCTCGTGGTCAACGGATCTCCACCGGCGACACTGACGGCGAACGCATTGCTCGACCGGCTGCTCGGCGCCGAGATCTGCTTTGTCAAGGACCGCGCAGACCGCACACCGGCAATGGCAGCCGCAGCGGGGCGCGCACGCGCTGCGGGGCGTCGTCCGTACGTCATTCCCATCGGCGCATCGACGCCGCTCGGCGCTGCCGCGTTCGTCGACGCCATCTCCGAGCTGCGCGATCAGGTACCCGCGGCTCCCGACGTCATCGTGCACTCGACTTCGTCGGGCGGAACTCAGGCCGGCCTGTTAGCAGGCTGTGTGTTGCACGCGATGTCCACCCGGGTGATCGGCATCAGCGCCGACGAAACTGCGTCTGCGCTCACTGGGGAGATACGGAAGATCCTCTCTGGAATGCCCTCGTTGCTGAACGTCGCGGCCGATTCGCTGACGAACGTCGAGATCCGGGTGGACGATCGCTTCATCGGCGGCGGCTACGGTGTTCCGACCGATGACTCACGCGCCGCGATGGAGCTCATCGCGCGCAGTGAGGCGATCTTCCTCGACCCGACGTACACGGCCAAAGCGATGGCAGGCCTGATTGCCCTCGTCCGCGCCGGTGAATTTCGCGACGATCAGACCGTTCTCTTCTGGCATACGGGCGGCCAGGTCGCCCTTTTCGCGTAACCGGCGACATTTGATGCCTTCGCTCACATTCCTCGGCGCGGCGCAGACGGTGACCGGCTCGAAACACCTCCTCGACACCGGCGCCGCGAAGGTACTCGTCGACGCGGGACTTTTCCAGGGCCTGAAGGAGCTGCGCGAGCGGAACTGGCAAGGGCTGCCCATTGCCGCCCGGGATATCGATGCGATCGTGCTGACGCATGCACATCTGGATCATTGCGGTTACCTGCCGCGTCTCGTTTCGGAGGGCTTTCGCGGCCGCGTGTTCTGCACGCCCGGCACGAAGGACCTGTGCGGCATCGTCCTTCCCGACTCAGGCCGGATTCAGGAGGAGGATGCGGAGCAGGCGAACCGTCACGGATACAGCAAGCATGCGCCCGCGCTTCCTCTCTATACGGAAAGCGACGCGATGCACGCGCTCACGCTGCTGCAGCCGGTCGGCTACGAACGTCCGGTGCCGGTTGCCGACGGTGTCGAAGTCGACTTCATCAATGCCGGACATCTGCTCGGCTCGTCGTACGCGCGCGCCCGTATCGGCGACAAGACGATCCTGTTTGGCGGAGATCTCGGCCGCTTCGGTCGTCCCGTGCTGCCGGATCCGACCTTCGTCGACGAGGCTGACTACCTTCTGGTGGAGTCGACCTACGGCAACCGGGTCCATACCGACGACAACGAAGGGGAGAAGCTTGCCCGCGTGATTCGCGAGACGGCGGAGCGTGGCGGACGCGTGATCATTCCTGCCTTCGCGGTCGGACGTGTCGAAGAGCTGCTCTGGTGGATCAGAAAGCTGGAGAACGAGAAGCGGATTCCGGTGCTGCCGGTATTCGTCGACAGCCCGATGGCGTCAGCGGCACTCGCGCGTTACACGGAACGCGCGAACGAGCTGGATCCCGACCTCCATCCCGAGGACAAGGACGAACTCGCCCCACACGGTCCGGCCGCGCACGAAGCGCGCGCCACCCGCCGGTCGCAATCGCAGCGCGAGCGCGAGCTCTGCGTGTTCTGCACGCAGAAGTTCCGTGCGATCTCCAGCACGCAGCAATCGAAGGACCTCACCGCGTCGAGGATCCCGTCGATCATCATCTCGTCGAGCGGGATGGCCACCGGCGGCCGTGTCCTCCATCACCTCAAGGCGAGCCTGCCCGACCCGAGGAACACGGTGCTGCTCGTCGGTTTCCAGGCGGAAGGCACCCGCGGCCGCCGCCTGCTGAACGGGGAGAAGACGATCCGTATCCACGGCATCGATGTTCCAGTGCACGCGCACGTGGACTCGATCGATTCGATGTCGGCGCACGCGGACTCGACCGAGATCCTCCGCTGGCTGCGCGGCTTCAAGGCGCCCCCGACCAGAACCTTCATCGTCCACGGTGAGCCGGCCGCGATGCAGGCCTTGCAGGCGACGATCACCACCGAGCTGCGCTGGATCGCGTACGCGCCGCAGTGGAAGGAACGGGTCGAACTTACGTAAACGTGCGATGCGCGGCGTGCGACGTGCCTGGTGCTCCGCGCAGTGCTTAGAATGGAATGATGCAGGCGGAACGAAAATACCTTTTAGAGCGCGTGGACGATGCGGCGGTGGCGCAGGTGTATGCGGATGGGTTCGATGAGCTCCCGCTCGAGCAGAAGATTCTGATCTGGCACCTTTATCGCGCCGCACTCGCCGGGCGCGACATTTACTACGATCAACGGCACGCCCTCAGCCTCGAGATGCGCGAGGTGCTCGAGGAAATCCTCACCCATGCGGACGGCATCGACGCGCAGCTGCTCGCCGAGATCGAGCGCTACACGAAGCTGTTCTGGATCAACAGCGGTCCGTACAACAACCTCACCGCGCGGAAGTTCGTCCTCAAGTGCACGCCCGAGCAGTTCGCGGCGGCGGCGAAGCAGGCCGACAAGAATGGCGCCACGTTCGGGTACGCGTGTGCGACCGGCGTGGAGGTGTGCGTCGACCGGCTGACGCCGATGTTCTTCGATCCGAACGTCGACGCGATCGTCACGAACAAGACGCCTGGGAACGGCAAGGACATCCTGCAGTCGAGCGCGAACAACTTCTACGTTGGCGTCACGATGCAGGATCTCGAGGGTTTCGCCGAGCGGTATCAGCTCAACTCGCGCCTGGTGAGAAGCAACGGTCATCTCGTCGAAGAGGTGTACCGCCTCGGCGGGAAGTACGACGCGCAGATCCGCGAGATCCTCACGCATCTCCGCGCGGCGATCCCCTACGCGCCAGCGCCGACGGCCGCGGCGCTTCAGGCGCTCGTCCGCTTCTATGAGACCGGCGAAGAAGCGGACCGCGTGGCGTACGACATTGCCTGGGTGCACGACAAGGATTCGCCCGTCGATACGATCAATGGTTTCATCGAGGTCTACATGGACGCGCGTGGCGTCAAGGGGGCCTGGGAATCGCTCGTCTACTACGTGAACCGCGACAAGACCGAGAGCATCCGCAGGATTGCCGCGAACGCACAATGGTTCGAGGACCGCATGCCATGGGCGCCTGAGTACCGCAAGGAGGGCGTCCGCGGCGTCACCGCGAACGCCATCGACGTCGTCGTCGAATGCGGAGAGTCGGCGCCGGTGACGCCGGTCGGGATCAACCTGCCGAACGATCAGCACATCCGCGAGACACACGGCAGCAAGTCAGTGTCGCTGTCGAACGTGAACGAGGCCTACGACAAGTCGACGCAGCCCGAGTTCCGGCGCGAGTTCGCGTGGACGGCGCAGGAGGCGGCGCGCGCGGAGAAGTGGAACGCCATCGCGAGCGAGCTCACCACCGATCTGCACGAGGTGATCGGCCATGGATCCGGCAAGGTGGCGGAACGGCTGAAAGGCAGTCCGCAGAATTTTCTCAAGGAGCAGTACTCGGCTCTTGAAGAAGCGCGTGCGGATCTCATCGCGCTCTACTTCATCGCGGACCCCAAGCTCGTCGAGCTGGGGATCGTCCCCGCCGCGGATCACGCGGAGATCGTGCTCACGGAGTACGAGGGTTACACGCGCAACGCGCTGGTGCAGCTGCGCCGGATCCGTGAGGGAACCCAGATCGAAGAAGACCACATGCGAAACCGGCAGATGATCGTCCGCTGGCTGATGGCCAACTCCAGGGCGATCGAGGTACGCGAGCGTGATGGAAAAACGTACTACGTGATGGTCGATGCGGGTGCGTTTCGCGAAGCCGTGGGACGGCTGCTTGGTGACGTGCAGCGCATCAAGGCGGAAGGAGATTACGAGGCGGCGAGGGCGCTCTTCGAACACTACGGTGTTCATTTCCAGGCGGAGCTGCGCGACGAAGTGGTCGCGCGTGTGGAGCACCTGAAGATGCCGTCGTACACCGGATTCGTACAGCCGCGTCTCGACCCCGTGCACGGAGCCGACGGATCCATCACCGACGTGCGCATCTCGTACCCGCTGGACTTGAAGACGCAGATGCTGGAGTATTCGGGCCGGAGGTAGGCCCCTGCTCCCGCGAGTCACCGCCGGTCTGCTCGTCCTGTTCGTCACCGCCGCGCCCGGCCGGCCTGCCGCTCAGCGTTCATCCGCACAGCCGACCGCCGCCGGCGTCGATGCCGGATTCATCTTCATCACGAGCCTGCCGCAGGGGATCGCCGTCCTCAAAGCGGAAGAGCAGCGCGCGCCCACGCCGGAGGACGTTGCCGTCCTCGTGGAGGGCGCCCGATCCACGAACGCGACCATTCAGGACACGGCCATTCGTGCGCTCGGTCGTCTCGAACGACGTGACGTCGTATCCGACCTGCTCCCGTACTTGCACGCGGCACGCGCCGATGCGCGTCGCGAGGCGGCGACGGCCATCGGCCAGGCGATGCGCGGTGAGCCGCTGCCCCTCGATCCCGGCGACACACAACTGGACGGTGTTCAGCAGGCGCTGATCTCTGCCGCGACTGGCGAAAAAAGCGGCGAGGCCGCGGGTGAGCTGGCGCGCTCGCTTGCCCGTCTGCCGTACCGGACGGCCGATCACGTCCTCAAGGCGGATAACTTCTTCCGCAAGGTTCTCGAGCTCTCGTCCGGGATCGACCGCACCGTCGCTAACGCTGCACGTCCGGGCGTGTGCGCGGCCGTCGAGATCATGGCGCGTCTGCACCGAAAGCTCGCGCCGGTCTCCGAAGAAACGCTGGACGTGCTGCGCGAGATCGCTACGGCCAGCGCTCCGAACGTCAAGCGCACGGACCTGGAGCTGCGCATCCCGGCGATGCAGGCACTCGTATCCGCCGGTGGCGTGGACAAGGATACGGTGCGGCAGACGATCGATGATCCGCTCAGCGCCGACCTGCGACGCCTCGCGATGCTGGTGCTGTCGAGTGGTGGCTCCCCCGTTGCGAGAGACGATCGCGTCCAGCTTCTCCGAAAGGGTCTGGGGGACCGCGAGTATTCCGTCCGGCTCGAGGCGCTGCGCGCGTGGGTTCGCCAGCACGCGGCGACCGACGGCTGCGGGCCCGTGATGGAGATGCTCACCGACACGAGCGAGCACGTCGTGCTGACCGCGCTCGATGCGCTCGGCGACTGCCCCAACGACGAGAACGTCGTCAATCGCCTCATCGGCGAGGCGAAGACGCCTCCCGAGGTTGGAAGCTGGAGGCGTGAATCGCACGCACTGGTATCGCTGGCGAAGCGATCGCCCGCGCATCTCGAGATCCCGTTGATGTCGCACTCCCGTCATAACTTGTGGCAGGTCCGCATGTACGCGGCTCGGGCCGCGGCTGTCGCGAACGTCGTGCCGACCCTGGAACAGCTCGCGGCGGATTCGCATGACAACGTTCGTGAGGCGGCGCTGGGACCGCTGCGCCGACTCAAGGCGGACGAGGCCGAGCCGCAGTTCGTTGCGGCTCTCGGCAGAAGTGATTACCAGCTTCTGCGGACGGCGGCGCGCGAGATGGCCGGTATGCGCGTGAGCGCCCCCCTCACGGGCGCGCTCGTCCAGGCTCTCGTGCGCGTGACCGAGGAACGCAAGGACACGTCTCGCGACACGCGCCTCGCCATCCTGGAGCGTCTCGAGGAGTTCGGCAGCGATCGTTATCGAGAGCAGTTGCTGCCGCTTCTGCGCGATTACGACGCGAAGGTCGCGTCCGCCGCCGCCAAGACGATGACCGTCTGGGGTGGCGGGGCATTCACGATCGATCCACAGCCGCTGGCGCCACAGGAGCTTCCCAGCTCCTCAGAGCTGTCGATCATGGTGGAGAAGGCCGCCGTCCTGAAAATGGAGAGCGGGCTGGAGATCGGGATCCGGCTGGACCCCGTCCGCGCACTGCAGATGTCCACCCGCTTCCTGCGCCTGGTCAATCGCAACTACTACGACGGCCTGACCTTCCATCGCATCGTCCCGAACTTCATCGTTCAGGGGGGCAGTCCCGGGGCGAACGAATATGCCGGCGATGGACCGTACGTGAAGGACGAGATCAGCGACCGTTCCCACGGCCGCGGGACCGTGGGTTTGTCCACTCGCGGCAGGGACACCGGCGACGCGCAGATGTTCATCAATCTCGTGAACAATCCTCGCCTCGACTTCGAATACACGGTGTTCGGCAAGGTGATACCGGAGCACCTGAACCGCATAGACCGGATCTATGAAGGCGATCGGATCGTCAACATCACCTTCATGGCCCCCGACGGCAGAATGCGCTGAGAATAGCCACTCGCGGGCGAACATTGACTGCATCATGAACGTATGTGCATAATGCACGCATGCCGTTCAAGCCTTCGGACTCAGCGCTGCCCCTGACGCCGATTTCATTCGAGATCCTGCTCGCCCTGTTGCAAGGGGACCTGCACGGCTACGCGATTCTGCAGGCTGTGGAGTCTCGACTGACCGGCAAGCTCCCCCTTCGAACGGGAACCATCTACCGCGCGCTGGCCCGCCTGATGGACGAGGGATTGATCGAGAGGACGGGGGCGGTGGAGGATGGAGACCCGCGCCGACGGTATTACCGGATCACAGCTCAAGGCCGCACGACCGCGAAGGCTGAGGCACGCCGACTGGCGGACCAGGTAGAGGCCGCGCGCGCCCACCGCCTGCTGCCGGAGTCGAAACGGTGAGACGGCGTTCGATCGCCGCACTGCTGCACCGTGCGGCGCTTCATGCCTATCCAGCAGCGTTTCGCCGCGAGTTCGGCCCGGAGCTTCAGCGTGTCTTCGCCGAGCGGCTCGAGCACGCGGCCGGGGTGCGGCGTGTGGCGCTCGCTTCCCTCGAAATCAGTGATTCACTCGTAGCCGGCACGGCAGTCCGCCTGCGCCGCCGACACGAACGGTGGGCGTGGCCGCGCCACGCCAGCGCATTTCCCTCTGCGAGGAGTCAGACCATGACCCCGGAATCGATTCGCGCGGACATCCGTCTCGCGCTGCGGCAGGTGCGCCGCGCCCCGATGTTCGCTGTGCTCACCGTCGCGTCGCTCGGCCTCGGCATCGGCGCCAACAGCGCGATGTTCGGTGTCGTCCAGGCGGTGTTGTTGCGGCCGCTGCCATACGCGAACCCTGGCGCGCTGGTGATGATCTGGAGCGACAACACGAACAACAGCGAGAAGAACAATCCCGTTTCGCCGGGCGATTACGAGGCGTTCAAGGCGGCGCCATCATTGGCTGACGTCGAGGGGATGTATTCATTCCTCACGCCGGTGCAGGTGCTGCTCGGCACCGAGCCGGAGCCGGCTCTCGTGTCGCAGGTCACGCCGGGGATGTTCACGCTGCTCGGCCGCTCTCCGCTACTCGGCCGGAAGTTCGACGATGCCGGCGCGCCAGATGGCGCTGTGATCAGCCACGAGTTCTGGCAGCGCCGCTTCGGTGCGGATCCCAACATCATCGGCAAGCCGATGTCGCTGTCGGGCGCCGGCGCTGCCGCCGTCATTCCGATCATCGGCGTGATGCCCCCGGATTTCACTTTTCCGTATATCTCCATGCTCGGTCCCACCGGGTTCACACGCGGCCAGGTGGTCGACATGTGGTGGCCGATCGCGCTGCAGCGCGACCCACGGCTCGTGGACCGAACCGGCCGGCCGAACCGCGCGATCCACTACTTCAGCGTGATCGGCCGCCTCGCCCAGGGCGGGTCCGTGGAACGCGCGCGCGCGGATCTCGCCGCGCTCGCGACACAGCGCGCCAGTGATTTTCCAGACACGAACACGGGGTGGGGAGTCACGGTTCGTCAACTGCACGAGCAGACGGTCGGCGGCCTGAAGCCTGCGCTGATCCTTCTCATGGCCGGCGTTGGTGTCGTGCTCCTCATCACCTGCATGAACGTCGCGAACGTTCTGCTCGCACGGGCCGCGGGCCGCGGCCGCGATCTCTCCATCCGCTCCGCGCTCGGGGCTTCGCGCACCCGGCTCATTCAGCAGATGCTCGTCGAGAGCGTGATGCTGTCGCTCGCGGGCGGCGCTGCAGGCCTGGCGATCATGGTGCTTGCCACGCGCGCCATCCTCGCCGCCGCGCCGTCGAATCTTCCGCGGCTCGGCGAGGTGTCGCCCGGAGCGCCTGTCGTCCTGTTTGCGCTCGTCCTCTCGCTCATCACGGGCATCATCGTGGGCCTCTTACCCGCGCTGACCGCCGCGAACTCACGAGCGCAGGATTCACTGCGCGACGGCACCCGCGCCACTGCGTCGGTCACGCGCCGCAAGGCGCGCTCGGCACTCATCGTCGCCGAGGTCGGGCTGGCGATGGTACTGACGGTGTGTGGCGGGCTCCTGCTGCGCAGCTTCGTCTCCGTACTTCACGTCGATCCCGGGTTCAACCCCGAGCAACTCCTGACAATGCAGATCGCGGTGCCGCCGCGCTACACGTCGCATGAAGCGCGGCTGGGCTTTTACGACGACCTCGAAACGCGCCTGAAGGCATTGCCGGGCGTGGTTGCCGTGGGCGGGACCACGCGTCTGCCGCTCGGCAGCACGAACGTCACGACGATGCTGGAGGTTGAAGGCCGCGCGGTGCCGCGTGCCGAGCTGCCGGAGATCGAGATGCGGCGCGCGTTGTTCGATTACTTCCGGGCGATGAGCATTCCCGTCATTCGTGGACGCACATTCACGCGCGAAGACAATTCGCAGGCACAGAGCGTGGCGGTCATCAACACGGCGCTCGCGCAGCGCGTGTTTCCGGGAGAGGATCCCGTCGGCAGGCGCGTGCGGTTCAGCGGCGACCAGTCATGGATGACCATCATCGGCGTGATCGGCAGCGTGAAGCACGGCAGCCTCGAGGAGGTGCCTCGCCCTGAGTTGTACATCACGTATCGCCAGGGCTCGCCGGTTGGACCGTACCTCGTCGTGCGCGCGACGGGAGACGCGTCTGCGCTGGCGACATCGGTGCGCCAGGCAATCCGCGAGCTGGGTGCGGATCCGCCGAGGGATGTGAGTTCCATGGAAGCGATCCGCAGCAACTCCGTCGCCGCTCGCAGGTTCGTGCTGCTGCTCGTCGGAACCTTCGGCGTCCTCGCGCTCGTGCTTGCGGCGCTGGGTGTTTTCGGCGTGATCACGTTGATCGCGGCTGAGCGCACGACCGAAGTGGGGATCCGCATGGCGCTCGGCGCAGCCCCGTCACAGGTGCTTACGCTCGTGCTCGGTCAGGCGCTGCGGCTCACCTTTGCAGGAGTGATCATCGGCGCCGTCGCAGCGATCGTGCTCGCCCCGGTGATGAAGGCGCAGCTGTTCGGCGTCGCCGCCGTGGATCCCCTGACGTATGTCGGGGTCGCGCTCGCGCTGCTGTTGACGGCGCTGCTGGCGGCGCTCATTCCTGCGCGTCGCGCGATGAGCGTGGACCCTGTGCAGGCGCTCAGGAACTGATGCTCTATTTTCAAGAAATTCACAAGCTGTCGAAACGCCTCACCACAGCGCACAGAGATCGCAGAGACCCGATTGTTTTTGGAAAACAAAGAGTATCTCTGTGGTCTTTGTGGTGAGTCTTAAAGAAGCTTGCCGGGATTCATGATGTCGTGCGGATCGAGTGCCTGCTTGATCGTGCGCATCACGTCGAGCCCCTCGCCATGCTCGCGTGCGAGGAACTTCTTCTTTCCGATCCCGATGCCGTGCTCACCCGAGCACGTGCCCCCCATCGAGAGCGCGCGGTCGACGAGTCGGTCCGACAAACGCTCCGCTTCGAGCAGGTCGGCGGGGCCGTCAGGATTCACCGGAAAGATGACGTGGAAGTTTCCGTCGCCGACGTGCCCGACGATGGGCCCGACAAGAAAGGAGGCCGCGATATCGCGCTTCGTCTCGACGATGCACTCCGCGAGTCGAGAGATGGGGACGCATGCGTCGGTCGTCCAGCCGCGTGAGCCCGGACGGAGCGCCAGCGCGGCGTAGTAGGCATCGTGCCGCGCCTGCCACAGTTCCGCGCGCGCCTCGGGCGTGAGACCGCGCGCGAACGATTTCCCACCGTATTCCATCGCGATCTCCGCGACGGCGTCCGTCTGTTCCGCGACGTCGCTCTCGCTCAGCCCGTGAAACTCGAAGAACAGCGTTGGCAAAACGGGCAGCGACAGGTTCGAGAAGCGGTTCACCGCGTCGACCTGCACGTCGTCGAGCAGCTCGATGCGCGCGACGGGGATCCCCAACTGGATCGTGGTGATCACCGTGCGCACCGCGCTCTCGATATCCTCGAAGCAGCAGGTGGCCGAGGCGAGCGCCTCCGGACGTCCGTGCAGTCTGAGCGTCAGTTCCGTGATGATCCCCAGCGTTCCTTCCGAGCCGACGAAGAGGCGCGTGAGGTCATAGCCCGAGGACGATTTTCGCGCGTGCCCTCCGGTCGAGATGATACGACCGTCCGCGAGCACCACCTTCAATCCCAGCACCGCATCGCGCATCGTGCCGTAGCGCACCGCCGTGGTGCCCGATGCGCGGGTCGCGGCCATCCCGCCGATGGTCGCATCCGCGCCGGGATCCAGGTGAAAAACCAGGCCGGTGGATCGCAGGTGCTTCTCGAACTGCTTGCGCGTGAGGCCCGCCTGCACCTCGGCGTCGAGGTCGTCGGGGTTGACGCGCAACACCCTGTTCATCCGCGTCATATCGACCGAGATGCCGCCGCGGACCGGATTGACGTGCCCTTCGAGTGACGAGGCGGCGCCGAATGGGACGAGAGGGCACCGGTGAGTAGCGCACGCGCGCACGATCGCCTGCACCGCTTCGTTCGTCTCGGGGAACACGACTGCGTGCGGAAGCGCTGCCGGATGATGCGATTCGCCGCGACTGTGATGCTCGCGGATGGCGCTCGCCGTGGAGAGATTTGCGCCGGTGATCGCGCGCAGCTCGTCGATCAGCGTGTCGAACGCGTGCTCGTCCACGTCAGCGCACCGCGGGTGCGAGCAGGCGGATCGTGCCCTTTGCCGAGTCGATCTCCGCCTCGACGCCGACCGGAATCGTCCACTGCGGCATCTGATGTCCGATCATGGCGCCGAACCAGGCCGGTATGTTGAGCGGCTTGATGTGGTCCGCGAAGATCTCTTCCAGCGTCAGCGATCCGAACCCCTCGCCCGGACTGCACTCGGCACAGGTGCCGAACACGAAGCCGCGGACCCGGTCGAGGATGCCGGCAAGCTTCAGCTGCGTGAACATCCGGTCGATGCGATAGAAGTCCTCGCCGACATCCTCGACGAACAGAATGGCGCCGTCGAACGACGGAACATAGGCGGATCCGAGTATCGTCGTCAGTACCGTGAGATTGCCGCCGAGCACGCGGCCGCGTGCGGTGCCCGGAGTGATCGTCTGCACGCGGTTCTCGGTTTGCGCCAGCGCGTTGCGTTCCGACAGCATCGTCGGGTTCTGCATCGTGACGGCTTCGCCGTCGAAGAGCAGTCGCTTGAAATAGTCGAGCGACCAGGCGTCCCACCGCCCCATGCCGTTCGGTCCATGAAACGTGACGAGCCCCGTCTTCGCCTGGATCGCGAGGTGGAGGGCCGTAATGTCGCTGTAACCAACCATCACTTTCGGGTTGCGCCTGATGGCGTCGTAATCGAGATGCGGCAGCACACGGCTGCTGCCCCATCCGCCGCGGATCGGCAGGACGGCCTTGATGGAGGAATCGGAGAAGAACTCGTTGATGTCTTCGGCACGGTCCTTGTCGTTACCCGCGAGATAGCCGTGCCGGGCGAGCACGTGTTTGCCGATCTTGACATTGAGCCCGAGCGCTTCCAGCGACTCGCGTGCGATGGCGACGTCGACCGTCTGGAACGTTGCGCTCGCAGGGGCGACCACCCCGACCGTGTCACCTGCCGCGAGACGGCGCGGCAGGACGGGAGGGAGACCCTTCGCCCCCTGGGCCTGCCACGACGAAACAGCCGCGCCAGCCACGGGTACAGCCGAGAGCGCAGCCATGAAAGCGCGGCGATGCATAGAGTCTGGATTGTGCCACACTGTCCCCATGGTGCTTGCCGTGCTGCTGTTCATGTTCGTGCCGATGATCCAGCAGGATCCGCCGAAAGAGAACAAGCCGCCAAAGCGCGGTGACGTCGTGATCGCAAAGGGCTGCGTGAAGGGAGGCGTGCTCGAGGCCGCCGACCTGACCGGCTCCGGTGGCACCGCCGCCGGTCTCGTGGACCTCGTCACCTTCAGGCTCACCGGCGACAAAAAAGCCTTGCAGGAGATCAAGAAGGACCACGAGGGCCACGCAGATATCGTCACCGGTGAGCTGAAGACCGACCTGCCCACGACGACCGAGACCCATGGGAAGAAGATCGGCAAGACGGGGATAACGGTCGGCGTCGGGGGAAGCCGGGGCATGATGCAGGAGCCGCCGCCCCCGATGCCGGTGCTGAAGGTCACATCCTTCGAGCACACCGGCGTGACCTGCCGATAAGCCGCGGCAGGCACAACCAAACAGGTACAATCGCGGCCGCATGCAGGCGCTGTTCTCCGGCCGTTACCGGTTCGGGCCGTTCACCCTCGACACCGGCGCATACCGCCTGATCAAGGGAAACACGATCGTTCAGGTGTCGCCGAAGATCGTCGACCTGCTTCTGTACCTTGTCGCGCGTCCG
>DATLLF010000184.1:0-4353 GCA_035537955.1 Vicinamibacterales bacterium
CCGCTCAGCAGCGCCGGATTCGACAGCGTTGCCGCACGCACGCCGGGCAGGCTGCCGAGTCGCTCGACGAGCTGCTGATACAACGCGGCGCTGCGCTGCTCGTTGTAGCCGTTCAACTGCGGGTTGATGCGGAAGAGCACCAGATTCTTCGGATCGAATCCGACATCGACCGCGCGCAGGTTGTCGAGCGTGCGCAGGAAGAGACCGGCCCCCGTCACCAGGACGAGCGAAATCGCGACCTGCACGACGAGGAGTGACTTGCCCAGCACGCTGCGCGAGCCGGCAACGCTCCGGCTCGTCTCTTTCAGCACACTGCTGATATCCACGCGGGTCGTCCGCAAGGCCGGCGCGATGCCGAACACCGCGCCCGTCACGAGGACGACGAGCGCTGTGAAGCCCAACACCCGCCAGTCGAGCGGCGCCAGCTCGCCGAGGGAGCCTGGCAGCAACTGTTTGCCCCAGTACCCGACCGCGATACCGAGGGCTCCGCCCAGGAATGACAGTAGAAGGCTTTCGACGAGCATCTGGCGGACCAACCGCGTGCGCGTCGCTCCGACGGAGAGCCGGACCGAGATCTCCTTCTGCCGCCCCGTCGCACGCGAGAGCAGAAGGTTCGCGACGTTCGCGCAGACGATGAGCAGCACGAGCCCGACGACACCCGTGAGGATGTTGATCGCGCGCAGGTTGGTTTCGTTGACGTCGTAGATTCCACGCGCGCCAGACTCGACGACGAACCGTGGCACCGCCGTGCGGTTTCGGTTGCCTGACGCGGCTCGCGCCTCGGCGTTCAGGCCGGCGAGGTACGACTCGAGCCCGGCTTTCGCCGTCGATTGAAAGACGCCGGCAAAGTTGCCCTGGACCTGTTCGGGCGTTACCCCAGGCTTCAGACGTCCCATCACCTGCAGCCACCAGTACGTTGGCTGGTCCAGGCGCGCGATGGCTGCACCGTTTATCACGGGCGCAGGGTTGATCTGCCGATCGAGGCTCACGGGGAAGGTGATGTCAGCGGGTTCGGCGACAGGAGATTGAATACCGGTGAACCTCGCCGGCAGAACTCCGACGACGGTCACCTGCACGAGGTTTACGGCGACGACTTTGCCAACGACGGATGGATCGCTTCCAAATCGTGAACGCCAGAACCGGTCGCTGATGACCGCGACAGGCGCCGCAGTCTGGTTATCGTCTTCAGGTCCGAACACGCGACCGCGCCGTGCATCGATGCCGAGCACACGAAAGTAATTCCCCGTCGCCAGAAATGCCGTCGCCAGTTCGGCCTGGCCGTTGACGACCACGTTGACGCGACCGGATGGCGCGCAGGCGAATAAGTCCGTCATCGTCTTATTGTCTTTGACGAACTGCTGATACATCGCGTACGAGAAGGTCGTGCGCATGTGCTCGCCGCCGACCTGACGCGTGAATCCGTAGTCGCTCGAGCTCGTAGCCATCTGGTTGCGGCCGACGAACCGCAATCTGACGAGCGTGTCAGGATCCTGCACCGGGATCTGCGTGAGCAGCAGGCCGTTCATGGCGCTGAAGATCGCGGTATTCGCACCGATGCCCAGCGCGAGCGAGATTACGACGACGGCAGCCCACCCCTTCGCAGTGAGGAGCATTCGAAGCCCATATCGCAGGTCCTTCCACATCAGGCCCTCCGCTCAGAACGGCAGTTCGAGAGACTATACCGGCAACCCTTTGACGAGACGAATGCCGCATCCGTTGAACTCGTGTCGATCAGGCCAGACGCCGCGACCGTGCAGGCCGTTCATTGCGTCGTGGCAGACTGGCCGAAGATTCGCATCTTCATAGGTGGATTCAACACGCGAAACCGCCGCCTCGTAGAGGCCGGCTTCAGCCGGCCTTGTTTTCTGAGCTTCAGGACTGTTCACCGGGTGTCCGCGGCCGGGCATCCACTGTCCGATGGTGGTCACATGCGACTGACGGTCTTTGCCCTCGTCCTCCTCTCTCAGGTTCCCGCTCAAACGCCGCCGCAGACTGCCGGCGAGCGCTACAAGAGCGTCCAGGTCCTGAAAGACATCCCTGCAGCCGACGTGATTCCGACGATGTCGGTGATTGCCGGCTCGCTTGGCGTCACGTGTTCTCACTGCCACGGAGCCGAGTGGGTGAGCGATGAGAATCCCAACAAGGCGAAAGCCCGCGCGATGATCGAAATGACGCGCCGGGTGGACCGGGAATTCGGCAGCAAGGGCCTGATCACCTGCAACACCTGTCACCAGGGGCATGCGGTTCCACCGCCGGTGTCAGCGGTAAGCAACGCGGGCTGGAACAAACCGGCGGCTGCGCTGGCGTCTCAACTGCCGTCTGTGGATGCGATCATCGAGCGGTACGTCTCGGCGATGGGTGGCCGCGCCGCACTCGAACAGGTCAAGACGCGCACCATCGCCGGGCCAGTCACGAGAATGAACGGCAGGACGCCGCCGGTTTCCGGCGAGTTCGAGGCAACCGCGACGTACCCTGGCAGCGGCAAGGTCGATACGGCATTCAGTTACCCGCCTGAGGCGGAGGGCGAGATGGTCTACAGCTTCGTCCGTCCGCTGCGCATTCGTGAGCTGTACCCGAAGTTGGACGTCACCAGCCGCACGCGCATCGATGGAAAAGATGCGATCGTCGTAACGGCGATCACGACGCGCGGCGCGGTTCACACGCTGTTCTTCGATGAGGCGTCCGGGCTGCTGCTGCGCCGATACAGCGAGCGGCCGACGACGCTCGGCCCGCTGCCCGAAGAGTTCGACTTCGATGACTACCGCGGCGTGAACGGGGTCAAGGTTCCGCACGTGATCCGCTGGTCACGCGCGGACTATCGCGTGACTTTCGTGGTCGAGAGCGTGAGATGACCACACTGCGACCGGCTGCACCCAACCGGGACGGCAACGCGGAGATACCAGCCAGATAGAGCAGCAGCAAGCAGAACGCGAGATAGCCCGCCGCAGCGGGTATCGGCTCCTGCGAGATCGTGCCGAGAGTCGCGACGTCGAAGAGGGCCACGAGCACACGGTACGTGCGGCTGCCCTGGGGATCTGCCAGGCTCGCAAGCACGACGAACTTGAGTACGAACGCCGAGCCGACCACGACGGCCACGCTTCGGAGCACGTGCCGCCGATCGGGGCTCGAGACGAGCGTGTTCAACAGCAGCAGGAACACGATGAGACCCACCACGAGCGCTGGCAGTCCTGAGCCGGGCGTTACCATGTGCAGCGCCTGCGCCGATGCAGCGAAGAGCGACACGAGAACCACGAAGCCGTTTGCATTGGCGAGTGTGCTGCGGCCGGCGTGCATGAGCCGTTCCGGTGCGAGAGCGCCAGTGCGCACCAGCACGGCGATCAGCATGATCGCGAGAACGAGCGAAAAGAGTGACGGCGCCGTCCACTGCAGCACGGGGCCGGGCACGACGCCGCCGAACATCGCGACGGTGAGAAAGATGAGCGGAAGGACGACTGCCTCGCGTGCACCGCTCACTTGCGCTCCCGGAACAATCGTCTGGGGTCCAGGTCCGAGGCGTCCCGTCTCAGGCCGGCCTCCAGCTCGGCACGCAGTTCGTCGGCTGTATGCATTCGCAGGTCTGGATCGTCGAGGACGACGCGTCCACCGGGCGAGAGAGTGATCGCGAGATTGACGCGCTTCAAACCCTCCGCAAACAGCGGATCGTCGTTGTACAGGCGTCCCCATCCCTGACGGTAGTAGCTGTACGCGATGTAGAACTGCGTGACCGGATCGCGCTCGGCAGGATCGGCGCGGCCGAAGGCGGCACGAGCTTCGACGAACTGGTTGCGCCGGAAGAACGCAAGCCCATCGGCGAATGCCTGACTGTCGATACGATACGCGCCGACGCTCGACGCCAGGCCGCCCGTCACGTGCGTGATCGTAGGAGGCTGCTGCGCGTACACCCAGGCGATCAACGCCGCGTAAACGATCGAGAGCGCCAGCCCTCCCGCGCGCACGACATCTTCGCGCATGCGATCGATTGTACCGGCATCGGATCGTCGCTGTCGGGAGTGCAGTAGCCTATGGCATGCCTCGAACGCTTCTCGCTGCCGCGATCGGTCTCGCTACTCTCAGCGCGCAGACCTCTGCTCCGCGCCTGGACGTCTCCGCCTATCAGGATCTTCGCTATCGCCTGATCGGACCCTTCCGCGCGAGCCGGACGGCATCCGGCATCGGCATCCCCACGCAGCCGAACGTGTTCTTCGTCGGCGTGCACAGCGGCGGGGTCTGGAAGACCGATGATTACGGGCGTACGTGGCGCCCGATCTTCGACAGCGCGCCAACAGGATCGGTTGGCGACATCGGCGTGTCGTGGTCGAACCCGGAGGTCCTCTACGTCGGCACCGGCGAAGG
>DATLLF010000185.1:0-7028 GCA_035537955.1 Vicinamibacterales bacterium
GCGATGGAGGGGAGGAGGGAGCTTTAATCGATTGCGGATTGCGGATTGCGGATTGCGGATTGCGGATTGCGGATTGCGGATTGCGGATTGCGGATTGCGGATCGACGGATTGCTGATTGTGGAGTGGGAATGCGGACTGCCGATTGGTTGGTGAATCGTGATTGCGGTTTGCTGATTGACTGGCGAATGGTGATTGGGGTCGACGATTGATTGGCAATTGCTGACTGCTGATCAATCGGGTGTGTCAGGAATTTTGTGTGTGAGGCACATCTCGCCGAGGAATGCCTGTATCTCTCGGACCGTCAGGCCGCGGGCGGTACAGCGCGATCACTTTGTCGTCGAATCCGTGAACCGGCGCTCGTGTTTCCCGATCAGGCGTGGCTCGAACGTGCCGGCGCGATCGCGTGGGACCTCGAGCGCCAGCGGACCATCGTCGGTCAGCACCGTCTTCCCGCGGGTGCCATTGCGATGATTCGCCGTGTCGTCGGGCTTCTCGCCACCGCGGGGCATAACCCAAGTGGTGCGTCAGCTCGCCGCCGCGCGCCCGCTCGATGATCGCCTTCTTGAACCGGCGGACTTCGATCACCAATCACCAATAGCCGGCTCACTCACCTATCGGCAGTCAATCAACAATCCGCAGTCAGCGCTCGCCAACCAATCGCCAATCAACACTCCCAATCAGCAATCAGCAATCCGTCGATTCGCAATCCGCAATCACCAATCCGCAATCAGGCGGTGACCGCTTCCTCATTCCTCAGCAAGTCACGCAGCTTCAGGACGAGGCTGATCCAGTAGACATTGGCGCCGATTGCGGCGATGACGATGACGCCCGAGAGCAGGTGGAGCAGGGCGAGGCCCATGATGCCGTAGGGCATGGCGGCGCGGGTGGCGACGAACGACACACGCCACACGATCTTCGACCAGAACGTGGGCTCTGCCTTGAAACGCTCCTTCGCCACGGCGTGGAGTCGGTCCGGCTGACCGTTGGTGATGCGCGCGCGCAGGTAGATGAGCAGCGCAAATGTCACCAGCGTCCCCCCGAGCGCGGCGATGCCGACCCAGTAGAAGAACTCCAGCCCTGTCGCGCGCACGGCGCCGACCGTCAGGCCCACGAAGATCGCGATGTAGTACGAGTAGTCGCCGGCGGTCTCGATCCAGCAGCCGAGCGCGGATTCCTGATATTTGAGCCGTGCGATCTCGCCGTCGCAGCCATCGAGGATGCTGGCCGCCAGCGACAGGAATGCAGCCAGCACGCCTGTCAGGTAGTGGCCGATGCTGAACAGCCAGGCGGAGTAGAACCCGAGCGCGACCAGGATCACGGACAGCTGGTTGGCAGTAAGCGGCGTTCGCATCAGCCCGACGCTGATGGGCAGTGACATCCTACGGTTGAAGCGCGCGAGCTTGGCGTCGGTGGCTTTGTAGCTCGACCGGCGCAGAGTCGCTTCGGCGGGCGGGACATCGGCGTTCTCTCGCATGCGGATGGCAAGGCGTGCGCGTCCGCGCGAAACATCTTCACCGGATGGCCGCTGGCCGCGAGCGGATGCCGTGCGGAGCAAGGCGGCGAGCACTGCTGGCCGTGCCGCATCCGCGACCGCGACTCTGAGCACGCCGCTCGAAGGGAACTGCTCACCCGCGGCGATTTCTCTTGGTGCCCCTTTGCCCGCCGCGTGAGTCGACGCGTCCGCGAGCAGCGCTGGCGAGACGAGGATCCCTGCGCCGACGGCTGTGACGGTCGCGGAGGCATCCAGTGTCTGCAGCGCGGCGGTCCACTGCTGCGGTTCGCGGGCGAGGGTTACACGCGCGCCGAACTGCGCGGCCGTTCGCGCGAACGCGCGATCCTCGCGCGCCGTCGACGGCCCGGTCCAGACGAAGACGCGCGAGTATCCGGCCCGGAAGGCTGCGCGCAGGATCCGCTCGCTCAGGGGCAATCCGGCGAGCCGCACGTGCGGCGAGACGCCGACGCGCGGATCACGCATGACGTAGAGGAGCGCCGGCCCGTCATGCGTTGCGAGGCGGGTGCCGCTGTTGCCGTTGGTGAAATCACGAACGCGCTGCGCGCCCCTCGGGTAGATGGCGAGCCCGAGGCCTGCCCAGAACAGCCCGCGTATGCGGCGCGCCAGCGCAAGCGCCACGCCGCCGCCCGCGATGCCGACGGCGCTGACCGCCGCGAGGCTCGACGCTTCGAGCGCGCCGAGGTTCGCCGGGATAAAGGCGGACGCGAAGCTCGCCACGCGCGAGAACGTCTCCACTGCCAGCGCTCCGACGGCGGACGCTGGCGTGCCGCTCGCATGCAGGATCAACCACGCCTCGAGCGCCATGCACACGTAGGACGCCGTTGTTGCGACGAGCAGTACGGCCAGCCGCGCCGGATTTCCGCGGACGAGATCCAGCATCTGCCGCTCGACGGCCGAAATGAATCGCGCGATGCGTCCGCCGCCGATCGACGTGCCGAAACGGCGGTCCCACCTGGCGAAGAACGCGTAAACGTACGTGCCACGTCCTCTGATGACGATCGCAGTCAGGACCGCGATCACTCCGGCAGCGATCGCAAAAGCGCGGAATACGCGGAACCAGACGCGCGTGAGCGGCAGCATCACGATTGCAATCAGCGACCCCACACCGACGATGAGCGTCGTGCCGATCATGTAGGCCAGCCGTTCGAGTGCGACCGCGGCTGTGGCCTCGCGGGCGTCCACGCGATCGCTGAGCAGCACCACCTTCAACGGCTCACCGGCAATGCCGCGCAGCGTCAGATAGCTGAAGGCTTCCGCCGCCAGACGGACACGCGCGAGACGCAGAAAGCTCACGCGGCGCGGCTGCGGGAAGCACCAGGCCCAGGCCCAGGTTCGCGCCAGATGCCAGACCCCGCTCGCCACGATCGCCAGCGGCAGCGCGAGGCCCAGCCGCCGGATCGTGCCGACCGCCATCGAAATGTTGATGTAGTAGAGGGCTGCGGCGAAGAGAAGAACGCCGAGCGCGAGCGCTCCCCAACGAACGGCATTTTTCGTCCCCGTCATGCGTGCTCCGGTTCGACCGTGCCGAACAGCGATTCCGCGACCCGCAGATCGTCGAGTGTGTCGACGTCGCACCACGACGCCGCGCCGATGTCTACGCCCCGCATTCTGCGCTGCCGCGCGAGCCGCTGAACCCCGGCGCTCAGCGTCGTCTCGCCGTCACAGACGGCCTCTTCGAGCGCATCGAACAGTGCGGGCGTGAAGACGAAGAGCCCGGTGTCGAGCGCGTCCCAATGCGACAGGTCCTTGCCAATCGCGATTACGCGGTCGCCCTGAAGCTGCACTTTCGTTGCTTCGGCGGCAATGGCAGGATCGGTTTCGCTGCCGTCGATGGCCAGAAGCGAGTCGTCGGCTGCGACTGGCAGCGCCGCCAGACGCTGCAGCACCGACGACTGGAAGAGATGGTCTCCCATCAGCAGCGCGAAGCGGCGGCCATCGCAGAGTTCGCGCGCGCAGAGCGCCGAGACGCCATTCTCCAGGTGCCAGTCGGGGTTGTAGGTGAAACGAACGGTCGCACCAGGCGGCGCGTGCCGCTCGACTACCGCGCGCACGCGGTCCGCCTCGTATCCGAGGACGACATTGAGCGTAGGAATCCCGGCAGCCGCCGCCGTCTCGAGCGTTCGCAGGATGAGCGGTTGACCAAGGATGGGGTGCAGCAGTTTCGAATGGGAAGGTGAACTCTTGAATCGGTCGCCGTTTCCGGCGGCGAGAATGACGGCATCCCGCAGGGGGACGTTCGAAGGCAAACTCACTCACGACCTCGAATCTGACGCAAAAATAGCCGAGCTTCCGGTCTTTGGACGCGATCCCGGGGCCTAGGGTTTCATGACCACCCGTCACTCCCCCATGGGGAAGGCGTATAAAGTCGCGAGCCCGGCTCATCCGAGCATTTCCGCACTCCTGACCTTTGCAACAGCGGTGCTAAAGGAAGGAGGATCTGTCACCGTCGCAGCAGGAGGCCACCGCCTATCAGCGCCCAGACGCCCATCCGCGCCTTTCGGACGATCGATAACGCCACGCCGGAGGTGGTGCCAAGCCCGAGTACGTTGGTCACCGCACCCAGACCGAGCTCGCCGACGCCGA
Organism: Vicinamibacterales bacterium; assembly: GCA_035537955.1. Taxonomy (GTDB): domain Bacteria; phylum Acidobacteriota; class Vicinamibacteria; order Vicinamibacterales; family 2-12-FULL-66-21; genus JACDCA01. The sequence continues at coordinate 4,098 of DATLLF010000185.1, forward strand.
GCTGAAACGGGATGAACCTGAAGGCGACGACCAGCACGCGGTTCGCGCTTTCGAGGATGAACGAGTCGATGAACAGGGGCTGCGCGCCGAGAATCATCCAGAGCGTGAGGTGTGTTTCGAGAACGCCGAGCGCGTGAAACGAGACCTCGAACAGGATCACCGGGAACACCGCTGCCCGCCGCCGGCTCGCGAACGTATAGATCTCGTGTTCCAGCGCCTGTACGCGCCCGATGCTCGCGTGCAAACGCGTCCCCGGGCGCGACATCAAAGGCAGCCAGCGGCTGATGAGTGCGGGGCGGCTCCAGAGAATCCACAGACAGACCACCAGCGCGGCGAGGATGCCGGCCACGGCGACCTCGCTGAACTCCCGCAACGCGCCCGGCAGCTCGAACGCGAAGAGCAGCGCGATGGTGCCTGCGACGATCATCGCGGCGGCCGAGAGCGTGTAGAAGATATTCTCGATGGCGAGGGCAGTGAGTGCGGGCTGCAGCGGCACGTGGCTGCGGACGAACGCGGCCTTCGCCGGTTCGCCGACGATTGGCCCGAGTGGCGTGACATTGCCGACGGCATCACCGGCGAGGACGGCCGCGAACGCGCGGCGCACGGCGAGGGCATGCGGCGGCTCCGCACAGATGCTCCACGCCCAGGCGCGAACGAGAAAGCGCAGCCCACCGAGTCCGACGATCACGGGAAACATCCATCCGACTCTGCGGATGCCTTCCCAGATCTGCGCTGGTCCGATCTGCCACACGAACGCGGCCAGCACGATGATGCCTGCTGCCACACTCAGCGCGCCGGAGGCACTGAAGCCCCGGCGCGCCCGCTGCTCGCTCACGGCGCCATCATATAATCGGCGGGCCATGCTCCCCGCGTTTCTGCAGACGCCGGCGGCAGTGATCCTGCTGCTCGGCGGCGTTCTCGCCTGTTTTGCCGGCTATCGCATCTTCCGTATCGTTCTCGGGATTTACGGTTTCATCCTCGGCGTCCTGCTCGCCACGAGCATCGTCGGCACCGAGAACACGCTGTGGACGATCGTTGCGGCGCTGGCTGGTGGCGCGCTTGGTGCGTTGATTCTCATCGCGGCGTACTTCATCGGTGTGGCGTTGATCGGCGCGGGGCTTGGCGCGATGACGGCGAACCTGCTCTGGGCAGCGATGGGCAGAGAGCCGCACGTGTTCGTCGTGATCGCGCTGTCGGTGGCCGGTGCGCTCGTGGCGCTCGCCTTGCAGCGTTACGTGATCATCTTTGCGACTGCCTATGGAGGCGCTCAGACGATCGTCGTCGGTGTTGCCGCGCTGATGGGGAGCCGCGCGGCCGCACAGGCCGCAGCGCGTACGGTGTACAGCGTGTATCCGCTCAATCCGGTGCCGGATACCGCGACAGACCAGATCGCCACGCTCGTGCTTGGCACGATAGGCATCCTGGTGCAACTCTTTGTGACAGCTAAGGGAAAGAAGTAGGAGAGTTCAACGATGGCTGTGTTTTCGAGATCCGTTACGGTGGACTGGTCTGGCCCGATCATGGAAGGGAAGGGCGTGGCCAAGGCAGGGAGCGGTGCGTTCAACCTGCCGGTGACGTTCCCCTCGCGTGTGGGCGAGCCGAATGGCACGACCAGCCCTGAGGAGCTGGTGGCCGCGGCGCATGCGGCGTGTTACGCGATGGCGCTGAACGCGACGCTCGGGCGCAAGAACGCGTCCGCCTCGCGCACGGTGATCACCGCGACCGTCTCCGCCGACAAGGGCGAGCAGGGCATCAAGCTCACGACGTCGAAGCTGCACGTCGTGGCGGAAGGCGTGACAGGCGTCGACGCGGCAGGATTCCGGCAGACGGCGCAGGAAGCGGAATCCAAGTGCCCCATCTCCAACGCGCTTCGCGGCAATCTCACCATTGAGGTCGATGTTGAAGTGAAGTAGTTCGATTGCGAACTGCGGAGTGCGGATTGCTGATCGACGGATTGTGGATTGCGGATCGGGATTGCGGATTGCCGATCGGCAACGTCGATTGCTGATTGCGGTTTGCGACCGAGGCCCGTAGACGGTTCACAGGAGATGCGCGAATCAGGAGAAGCCTGGTGTGATCGAAAAAAGAAAGTGCTCCTGATCTTCTGATCCTCCTGTAGATCTCTCGTCTCACGGTGTGCGGTCGACCGTGCCCGGCTCACTCCGGTTGCATCTCGGCGGAGCCCTGACGGCGCTCGACCACCACGGCGAGTGCAAAGGCGAACACGCCGATCAGCGCGGAGTAGGCGAAGAACACGACGTAGCCGGATCCGAGTGCCGCGGGCGTGACCCCGGAGCGCTCGACTGCCGCGGCAAAGTTCTCCGGCGCCTGCGTCTGGAAGATCGACTTGAGCCCGCTCAGCGCACCGCCAGCGTCCGCGTGGCGCGCGGCGGTCTCGACGATGCGTCCGGACTGAGATGCAATCAATCGCCCGGGGATCGCGTAGAGAGAAGAAAAGAGCGCGTATTGCGTGGCGGTGAATCCCACCGACGTGAGACTCGACATGTAGGCGATGAGACAGGTGCCGGCGAAGCCACCCGCCACGTTGTCGAGGCCGATGGCCGCAAAGAGCGCCCACAGACTGTGACCCTGGAACGCGAGCCAGATGAACAGCAGGTTGCTGATCGGTCCGGCAAACGCGCCGATGACCATCGCGCGCATCAGACCGTAGCGCGCGACCGCCACACCCCCTGCGAAGACACCCAGCATCGTCATCCCGACACCGAAAATCTTTCGCACCTCCGCGATCTCGACGAGGCTGTAGCCGAGATCGAGATAGAACGGATTCATGATGTTCAGGACGAAGTCGGGAATCCGGTAGAGACAAATCAGCGCGAGGATCAGGCCCGCGGCGGATCGATAGCGGGTGAAGAAGTCACGCAACGGATCGCCGAGCGCCGACAGCAGATAGACACCGGGCCGCGTCCGCGC